>DASPIL010000064.1 GCA_035629175.1 Verrucomicrobiia bacterium
AGCGCGGAAGCCGCCGCCATCAATCGTTGGGCTGGCGCCGCGGCGTCCGCCATCCGCGTCAGTTCGACCAAATCCAGCATCGGCCACTTGCTGGGTGCCGCGGGTTCGGTTGAAGCCGTTGTTTGCCTGATGGCTTTGCGAGGACAATGGTTGCCGCCGACATCAACCCTGCAAACGCCTGAAGCCGTTTGCACATTTCCGCTCGTTCGTGAACCGCAGGACGCGCGGTTCGAAATGGCCTTAACCAACTCGTTTGGTTTTGGCGGCGCCAACGCCACACTCGTCCTCAAGAGGTGGAAATGAACAGCTCGCCGCCTGCCATTTGCATCCAGGGAATCGGCGCAATTTCGCCCGCAGGCTGGGGAGTGCCGCTATTGCGACAGGTCCTGGCTGCAGGACAACCCGTTCCCCCATGCAAGCTCGCGCGCCCAGGATGGGAACATCCGCTCACGGTGCGGCAAACTCCGCCGCCTGCCACCCGTCCCGCATTCCTCAGTCACGCGCGACTCCGCCGCACCAGCCCCATTGCCCGCTATGTCGTCGCCGCAGCGCTCGAAGCTCTCGGAACCGACGCACAAAAAGTTGCCCAGGGGTTCCGGCTCGGCATTGTCTTTTGCGCGATGTCCGGGTGCGTCAATTACTCGCGCCGGTTCTACAGTGAAGTCCTCAACGACCCTTCAACGGCCAGCCCGCTCGTGTTTCCGGAAACGGTTTTCAACTCGCCCGCAAGTCACCTCGCTTCGCTGCTCGGCACGCTCGCGATCAATTACACGATCGTCGGCGATCCCGGAACCTTCGTGCAGGGCATCGCGCTTGCCGCGGATTGGCTCGCGCAAGGCCGTGTCGATGGATGCCTCGTGATCGGCGCGGAAGAAATGGACTGGCTGCTCGCCGATGCAACGCGTCGATTCGAACGCAGCGCGATCATCAGCGATGGCGCCGGAGCGCTCTACTTGAAGTCCGTTATTACAGCATCCGATCCATCTGAAGTCCGCCTCAGCTGCGTCACAGATGCGGAAGCATTTCATGGCAATCGATCACGCGCGGAAGCGGTTCAGGCTGTGCGCAACGAAATGAAAGCCCTGCATCGACAGAACGAAATCCTGTTCGACAGCCGCCTTGGAATCGCACGCGCCGATCGCGACGAATCCGCCGCGTGGAGCGATTGGACCCAGCAGCGCGTGTCCGTGAAGTCCCTGCTCGGGGAAGGTTACATGGCCGCCGCTGCCTGGCAATGTGTCGCCGCTGTCGACGCTCTGCAACAGGGGGGCAGTTCGGCCGCGACGGTCAATGTCGTCGGCGCCAACCAACAGGCGATCGCCGCGCAATTTGTTCGCTACGAGAAACCATGAGTTCGCGAATCATCCTGATCACTGGCGCCAATGGCGGCCTCGGCCAGGCCATCGCCCGCGCCTTCCTTGCCGAATCGCCCTCAAACTTTCTGTGCCTCGGCGTGCACACGCGGCGCGACGGCGCGGACGCGCTCGCAACGGAATTTCCAGCGCGCTGCGAATGCATTCATCTCGATGTCACCCGGGCCGCCGCGTGGCAGCTGGCAATCGACAGCATCCTGCAAAACCACAAGCGCATCGACGTGCTCGTGAACAATGCGGGCCGCCACGACGACAGCCTTCTCGCCACGATGACCGAAGCCGCGTGGGAATCCGTGATGACCACAAATCTCGATGCGACCTTTCTGGGTTGCCAGGCCGTGATCAAGCCAATGATTGCGCAACGCGGCGGACGCATCGTGAATATCGCGTCCCTGAGCGCCCTGCTCGCTCCCGCAGGCCAGACGAATTACGCCGCCGCCAAGGCAGGGGTGGTGGCCCTGACACAATCCCTGGCAAAAGAAGTGGCGCGCATCGGCATCACTGTGAACGCTGTTTGCCCCGGCTACATTGCCACGGAAGCGCTGTCGGGCATGGGCGCGGAGGAACGCCAGGCCGCCCAGGCCCGGATTCCCATGCGCCGATTCGGAAAACCCGAGGAAGTAGCCGCAGTCGTCCGATTTCTGGCTTGTGCCGATGCGAGTTACGTCACAGGCTCAGTCCTCAAAGTCGACGGCGGAATTTTTTGACATGGAAGACGCACAAGCTCTGAAGGAACGCATCAAGCAACTGATGGTGGATAATCTCATGCTGCAGATCACGGCAGCCGAAATTGCGGACGACCTCCCGCTGTTTGGGCCAGGCGGGCTGGGCTTGGATTCCGTCGACGCCCTGCAACTCGTGGTTGCGCTGGACAAGAATTTTGGTTTGAAGATCCCCGATCCCGCCGCCGCCAAAGTGGTGCTTCAAAACGTCAACACCATGGCGGAAGCGGTGCAACAGAAGATGGCGCAATCCTGACGAGGCGCCGCGTTCAGGCCGCTTTGACGGCATTTGTTTTCAATGGCTCACGCGACTCGCGTGGTTCGCTAAACCATCAGAAGCGGCTGGCCACCTTGATTTGTGTCGTGCGCCGCCCCTGCAAAGTGTTAAGAAATAGATTATGCCTACTCCATCCATAGCCCGCCTTGTCGGCATCGGGATTCTGATCCTGGCGCTGATTGTAGGCCTCGCATCGGGCACCTACATCGTCCCCGCGGGTCATCGCGGCGTTCTCGTGACGCTCGGAAAAGTCTCGCCCGAATCCAAACCCGAAGGCTTCGGCCTGAAAACACCCTTCGTCACAACGATCGTCCCCGTCAGCATTCGCCAGAAGACGGAGGAAATGGATTCCGCCGTGATCTCAAAGGATCTTCAGGAAGTTCGCACGCGGGTGAAAGTCCTCTATCGAATCCCGGAAGTTTCAGCCGTTCAAATTTACCAGCAGTTCAAGGGCGACCCGTTCACCAGCCTGATCCAGCCCCGCGTTGACGAAGCCATCAAGGAAGTCACGAAGGAACACACCGCACAGCAGATTGTCCAGGACCGCGCAACAATCAAGAGCCGCACGCTCGAGAGCGCGCGCCACAAGATCGGCAATCTCCTCACAATCGTGGATGTTGTTGTTGAGGACATCGCCCTGTCGGCAAACCTCGAAGCAGCAATCGAACGCAAGATGGTCCAGGAGCAGGAAGCCAACAAAGCCGTGTTCGAACAGCAGAAGGCGCAAATCGACGCGCAGATCGCCGTCGTCCGCGCCAAGGGCGAAGCGGAGTCGATCAGCATTCGCGGCGAAGCTTTGGCGCAGAACCCCGAATTGATCGACCTCGAAATCGTTCGGAAATGGAATGGCCGCGCTCCGCGCGTGGTCGGCAATGAAGCGTCAGGAGCACGCATGATCCTTCCCCTGTCCCGCGAGGATTTCACTTCAACCAACAGCAGCGTCCGCCTGACGGAGGCAAACCGATGAATTACTCCAACAGCCCTCGCCGCGGCGAACTCTACATTCCTGGCCGAAAACTCGCCGGGTTCATCCTGGGCGGCCTCCTCATCTTCATCCTCGTCCTCGCCGCTTCGCAGGCGACCGAAGTCGTCGAACCCGGCCATCGCGGCGTGCGAGTCACGCTCGGGAAAGTCGCGCCCGTCTTTGAACACGAAGGATTGGTCGTGAAGCCCCCCTTCATCACACGCATCCACCAAGTCAGCATTCGCCAGCAAACGGAGGAGATGGCTTCCGAACTGTATTCATCAGACTTGCAACAGGTGAACGTTCGGCTGCGCGTGCTCTATCGCGTTCCCGAGGGATCGGTCGTCAGCCTGTTCCAGTTTTATGACGGCGACCCGTTCACCACGCTGATCGCGCCGCGCGTCGTGGAAGCGCTCAAGGAAGTGGCTTCAACACAGAGCGCGGAGATGATTGTGCAGAATCGTGAGACCATCAAACTCGAGGCGCTCGAACTCACTCGCAAGAAAATCGGTGCGCATGCGGAATCGGGTCCCATCGTCGCCATTGAGGATCTCACCATTTCCGATCTCGCCCTGTCGCCTGAATTGAACACGGCCATCGAGCAGAAGATGACGCAGCGCGAGGAAGCAGAGCGCGCAAAGTTCGTTCAACGCCAGGCTGAAATCGAGGCGCAAACCGTGATCATCAAAGCCCGCGGCGACGGCGAAGCCATTTCCATCCGGGGCAAAGCGCTTCGGGAAAATCCAGCGTTCATCCAATTGCAGATCGTGGAAAAATGGGACGGCATTTCGCCGCTCGTGGTGGGTGGCGACGACAGCAAAGTCATGCTGCCGATCAGCGAGCTTGAAAATCGGCGTCCATGAACCCGCGCTTCCGCCTGGTCCTGCAGGTCATCGCCCTGTTCATCGTGCTGGCGGTGCTCGCGCTGATCTTTCCAGCGGCATTCAAATTTGCTGAAGGCGCTGCGCGCAGCATCGTGCGGTTGTGGTGGCTCGTTCTCCTCGTCGCTCTCGCCCTCTGGCTGATTTGGGGCGTGGGTCGCGGCCCGAAAAACAAGTAAGCCGGACAGGACTCGTTCCAAAACGCGTCCATC
This sequence comes from Verrucomicrobiia bacterium, assembly GCA_035629175.1. Classification (NCBI taxonomy): domain Bacteria; kingdom Pseudomonadati; phylum Verrucomicrobiota; class Verrucomicrobiia; species Verrucomicrobiia bacterium. Next base: position 4,430 of record DASPIL010000064.1, read on the forward strand.
AGGACGCGCTTTTACGCCGCCACGCCGCCACATACATTCCGTTGCCCCTGCATTCCTGCGGCCAATACCAGATGCGCGACGCAGGCGCCTCGAGAATTCCCAGGGGATCCCGCATCGGCAGTGGCTCGAAATCCTTCGCCTGTTTATCAAACGCATCTGCCACGTCGTCAGTCTCCGCCCGGGTCAACGTGCAGACCGAGTAAATCAACTTCCCGCCAGGCTTCACTGACTGCGCCGCGTGCGCCAACAACCGAACCTGGACCGCGCTCAGTTCCGCAACATCGTTCAACTCGGTCGTCCACCGGGCATGCGGATTTCTCTGCCACGTCCCAACCCCGCTGCACGGCGCGTCCACGAGCACGCCATCGAATTTGGTCTTTGTAGGAAGTTTCGCGCCGCCATCCCAGGGCGCCGCTCGATAATTGAAGGCCTTTGCACGCCCCGCGCGGCGCTTCAGATTTTTCAAACGCCAATCCGCCCGGTCGCTTGCCCAGATCAAACCGCGATTCTCCATCAAGTCGGACAGGTGCAACAACTTTCCGCCTTCGCCCGCGCAGGCGTCCCACCAGGTCTCGCCCGGCAGCGGGTCGCAAATGAAACCGACCGCCTGGGAACTGATATCCTGCACTTCAAAATCACCCGCGTGAAAGGCCGTTGAACGAAACAAATCCTCCTCGCCCTGGTATTCCAAAGTGTCAGACAGCGGCCCGTCGCCCGCGCGTTCACAATGTTGCAAGGTTCGCGCGAGTCCGCTCCCCTGCCCCTTTCGCGCCCGCAGCCACAGGCGTGGTTGCTGTTGCAACGACTTCAGCCAGGCCTCACTCACGGCGACCTGTTCGTGAACCCACGACGGCACCGCGCGCTCGCGCAATTCCGCCAGCGGAATCCCGTCGGGCTTGCGATCGAATTGATGCGCAAGCGCCCGAGCCCTGCGCAGTTGCGCCTCCAGGTCTCCCGCTTCCCTGATCCAACCCTGCCATCGGTAAAACGCAAAGACGATCTGGCTGATTTCGGCCGCATCCCATGGCGGCAGCTGTCGATGCGCCTTCAGCACCTGCCGCAGCGCCTGGTCTGCCGGCTTTGCTTCAGCGGCGGCAATCACATCCGCCGCGAGCTTGAAATTGTCACCCATCGAAAATACGAGTAGCCAAGGTTTGAGATGTTCTGCCAATCAGGCAGCGGGTTCAAGCGACACGTCGACGATCAGGTCCGACGCAATCTTTTCCAGCGTGCGCCGCAGTTCGGAAAGATTGCACGTGTGAGGAATGCTTAACCGCGCGCGCGCTTTGAACAGCATTTCGCCCGACATCGCCGCGCTCGCGCATTCCGTTTCGAGCTCCTCAACATTCACTCCGAATCCCGCAAGTGCCTGCGTGATCTGGCTGACAATGCCCGGCCGATCTTGTCCCACTACCTCGAGTTGCCGCACGATTTCCGCAGGTTTCGTTCGATCCGCTTGATCCGCCTTCACGACCACAGTGAGACCGTCGCGCCCGAGCGATTGCAAATCCGCGACGAGCGATGACTCGCGATCGGTTGGAACGGCAACGTGAACGATCCCGGCAAATTGTCCGCCCAGTCTCGACATGCGGCTTTCGAGCCAGTTGCCGCCGTGCCGGGCAACCATGCTCGCAACCGATTCCACAAGACCTGGGCGGTCTTTTCCAATGACGGTCATGACAAGAGAACGTTGCATGCATTGGACGTACGCTTTGGCGGCGTGAGAGGCAAGCATTGCCTGAGAAAACGGACCATAAAAGGGAAGAACGGCTGCGCTGCAAGCCTCTCGCGAATGTCCTTTGTCCTGCGCCAACGGTAGCGGTCATGAACCCAAACGGCAACCGCTTCGGCAGGCTAGTCAGTATGGCTTCAATGAAAGCAAGAGAGGTGTGTCTGCTTTCCGGAATGAGCGTGGGTTGCGCCGAGATAGCGGAACCGTTTGTCGTGGCGACACCGGAGAGAACACTTTATTGTTCGACGTTTCACCAGTCCGCGGCGTGGATGTCGAGAATCTTCACATGTCGATCAGCGTCATCAATCCAATAAGTCAGCGCGAAATCCCCAACTACGCAATATGAAGCAAACGCCCGATCTCATCACGGTCCTCGGCCTCACTGTTTCCAAGAGGATCCCTCCTTATCGCGTGCATGGCGTCTCTTATGGCTCGTCCCGTCCTGCGCGGAAGGCGCTCAACAAACTCCATCACTTCAATCGTGACCAACAGCTCGTAATCCATTGGCTCAAGAATCTAGTCGCCGATCCAACTCCTCAAGAGTCACCCACTTTTCAGGTGAGCGATCATCAATGGTACGCGCCATACGTGCACGATACTGAGCAAGATCTCTGTGCCTCAACGAAACCAGGAACGCAGCCAATCGCCGCCGCTCATCCACTGGCAGGGATTCCAACTCCGCTTTAATCTCCTGAATGCTCATGCCGCAATTCTACTCAAGATCGCAAATCCAGCAATGCCCTTCCCGGCGGTTTCTCCAACTGTCGCCTGCAATGCGGGACGCTCAGTGTCACATCTGATTTTTGTACTTTTCACAAAGTAATTTCCAAGGTGCCTGTTCGACTGCTTTGGTCAACAATCGTTCAAAGCGGCGAAGGGCTGACGAAGCGGTCCCGTAATCCTTTAATCCGGCAGCGACCGCCATCCCCGACAACAACTCCAGGAAATGCGACCGGTCACCGGTCATCTCGAAAGTCTCTCTGCGTTCATTCCCGCGCCGGGTCACGTGATACCATCCCCCGGCTCGCTCAATCCGTAGCGTCCTGCCCATGCAGCCCACTCTAAACTAAAACCCGATCCGCCTCAGCCAATTCCCAATCATTCACGCTCTCAACTCCTCACACCCGCCGCACGCAAAAGTACAAAAATTAGATGTGACACTGAGGATTACAACAGAGACCGGCTCGCTTGGGATGTTTCGAAGTGGAGGCGCCGCGGTTCTCGGTGGGGTGGCGGGAATTATCATTTCAGACGAGTTTCCGATTTTACCCGGAAGCCATACTTTTTTCGAAAATAGTCAAATTCTTCAACTGCCATGTACATCTCACCCAAGTATCCAACGTTAGAACTGATAAATTCAAATTCACCGTCGATCTCCTGGACTGGCCAAGACAAATTTACTTCTCCGTTCCGCTTCGGAATACCAATCCAACCGCCAAATGCGCCAACCTCATTGCTTTGTGCCCAGTCTGGAACATCGAAGAGAATCCGATTAAGGACGTGGAGTTTAAACATTTCTTGAACATTGTATGTGCGATCCTCGACGTTTTGCTTTAAATATTGGCTCACCGCCCGTCGAACTATTTCAGGATCTATATTGGAGATTCTAAAATAACCAGAAAGGATTTCAGTTTTTAGCTCTCGATCGTGGATGTCGGCCTGATATAACGACGGGCAGGTCTTGAGAATCTCTAACACAGCCGCCACACCAGTTTCGGAACTTCGCGACACGCACCCGGAGGACATAAAAAGATATAAAACTCCAACGAAAATCGCGTTGATAGAAGAGTAAAGTATCCGTTTTATTCTTCGCCTCTTACAAAGACAAGTGCTCATGTTAAGACATAAAAGAGGGTTTCTCCAACCGTCGCCTGGGCAAGTTTCTGGGGGTCAAGGTCATACGCGAAATTCTGGTCAATTTTAACGCCTTAGAGACGTTTTTTCAGCCTGTTTTCACGCTGTAAGGGGCGCCGATTCCTGCAGCACCCAGCTTCCCTCGGCGCCCGGAGCGATCACGATTTGCCGCCGCCCCAGGATCAGTGGCTTGGCTCGCTGCACGAAATCCGCGCTTCCGACCGCCAGGCTTTCTGTCCATTGCGGCTCTCGCCGCATCCGGTCTCCCGCGATCCGCTCGACAAGGCTTGCTTCCAGATTGCGTCGCAACAGCCCAAGGTCATCGACACGAAGGCGCCAGCACAACCGATCCAGGTCTATTAACCGATACCGTCGACGCATCCCCATGATCTCATGGTACCCAGCCATTCCCATTCAGACGGGTGGCTCACCACGCCGCAACGGTTCATGTTCAATTCGATGTAGCACAGGCACCGCCACAGATGCTCGCCCGATTCGACCAGCGTGGCGTGAAAATTGTCGCCCCAGTATGCGTCGAGCCGCCGTTTGCGCCGGTTGTATTCCCGCGCGAACTCACTTGCCACTTCTTGCATGAACCGGCTGACCTCGAGCCGATCCTCGGCGTCCACCAACAAATGCGCGTGATTGCACGTCACGCAATAATCCAGCAGGCACACCTCA
>DASPIL010000065.1 GCA_035629175.1 Verrucomicrobiia bacterium
TCGGCGTCTGTTCAATCACTTCCCATGTTCGCCGTCTCGCCTCATCGAATTCCGCTTTGCCTCCAATCAGTATCGGGCTTTTCTTTGCCTTCAGGATGGCCCGCTGGCGCTCCAGTTCTTCAGCGGTGCAACCTTCGTAATCCTCGCCGATATCTGCCATGCTGGAGCAGAACACGCGGGGGCGGTGGCCATGTAAATCCATCGCGTTCGATTCTGTCATCGCGATAGATGCCGCATTGTTCCACTTCAGCGGCTCCTGGAAGTGAGCCTCGCCAAAGATTCGCCGAGGTTTGTTCTTGCCCCATATGTCCAAGCCGAGACGCTGCGAGAATATTCGCGCGTAGCAGTTGGCGCAGGCGGGCGACACTTCCACGCAGCCCCAGACAAAATTCCATGTGTGGTCGGTCCACGCGATGTTTGAGTTTTCCATAAGTCAGTTTTTCTGTTCGATTTGTTTAAAGCCAACCACCCACACCCATGGATTTTTCTACCACGAGTGAAAAAAGCCGTGAATGGAGTTCCAAAGGTCTCGGAAGCCGCATATCTCCGGTGACCGACCGTTGCATTCAGGACACGGTTTTTCACCCGGTTTCACGATCACCCCTTCTGCGATCGCATCTTCCGGGGTGATCTCCTGCAGTCGCTCCACACGCACACTGGTAATCTCAAGGGTGATCCTGGATGCCCATCGAGGCATGAAGATGGATTTCCGCCATTCTGCGGAAACGGATTCGCCCACGCGCAGCGGATCGTAATCCGCATCCGCCCGGTAAATCACAGATGGCTGATGCTGCTGATATTCGTATTCTCGCCCGCCGTGAACTCTCCACGTCTCCTTCACCCACAGCCGATCGCCGGGCTGGCCGTATGGGCACGGAACCCCCGGCTTGTCGTCAGGCGGGTAAGCGGCCCTGCCATCGCTAAACGCCCAAAGGTATCCGTTGGTGATTGCGGCCGCATTCTCTCCGAGGAATTGCGCTGGTGGCTGCGGCTTCACCACCCGCCGCGTCTGGCTCTTTCGTCCGGCCAGTATCGCCTGCACCATCGCGGCGCTGAATAAGATTGGGCGTTCTTTCATCAGGAGGCTTTCTGTTCGCAGAACGCCGCTTTCACGCCTTCCAACCATTCGTCAACCCATT
>DASPIL010000066.1 GCA_035629175.1 Verrucomicrobiia bacterium
TGTCTGGAGGAACTCGAAGAAGCGAAGAAGACGAGAAGAAGGAAGAAGAGCTTTGGCGCGGGAAGAGCGAAGAAAATCAGCCGGAAGAAAACGGAATTTCATCCCGCCACTTTTCCACCGCTATCATTCCGCCGCTGACAAACAAGCCACGTAAAGTCTGCGACCACGTGGCAGGACGGGGAGAAAGCGGCGTGGCGGGTCGGAGTTAGAGAATTGGCACTTGTGTTTGTGCCCTTGATCGCGGAAACAGCAGGAGGAGGAAGTTTTTCAGCAAATTTTCCAGCGTAGTGATCCCTCTACGTTCCCGTGTAACGGGTGACAAACTCAAGCCTATGGCGGAAGTTTCGCGCCGGTATTCTTTTTCCTGTTCTTCCAGCGGAACGTGACGGATTGGCCGGCAACATCGACCAGGCTCGCGTCGTTGATGGCGGTGCGGGCGACATAGCTGCCCGAGATATTTAAGCGTGCTGGCACCAGGTCCGGCAGCTTGAATGTGAACGCCCCAGTCCGTATTCCAGACGGACGGATCGCCTTGCGCCCCCGCCCACGCGGTCCCGGCCGTACAACTGCATCCCCCATTCGGGGGAGCGGTCTGACACCCGCTCGGGGGATGGTCAGATCACGGCAGAGAATTATCATTCAAACTCTGTCACGACGAGAAACCATTCAACAATCCCAACCGGTACTATGAAAAGCTATCACCTGAAGACACGTTTGTGCGTTGTCGCGGCCGCTTTGGTCATCGGAAGTCCGCAGCTCAAGGCCGATCTTGTGGGACCTTACACGCCTGACGCCAACACGCTCTTTCTCTTTCACTTCAACGAACCCGCAGGCTCCTCAGCCACGGTGAACGCAGGTTCCAAGGGCGGCAATTCATACACGGTTCAGAACGACACGGCTGGCACTGGGCAGCCGAATCCTCCCGCAGTGACGGACCTGCTCGGCGCGGCCGGCTATTCCAGCGGTCCAATCAATTTCGGAAACAGCGCGAACTTCCACACAGCCGGATACCTGATTGGATACGACTTCAATGCGAATGGCGCCTACGAAGCCGATGTGCAGGGCGGACCCGTGAGTCCCGATCGCTTCGCGATGACCAACTTGAACGTGGGAAATGGAGGGCAATCCCCTTTCACGATCGAGGCGCTGGTTGCGCCCACCCGCATTGACGGCGCGCAGCAGGAGATTGTCTGCACCGACAGCTACGCGGGGGCGAACCGCGGATTCCAATTCCGCATCGTGGGCAGCCAGTTGCAGCTTCAGATGCTCGACGGCGCAACATTCTTCAATTCGTCGGCCCCCATTCCGACCACGGGGCCGCACGGGTTCACGAATGGTTTTTGGTATCACGTGGCGATCACGTACGACGGGTCATCTGTGAAGCTCTACTGGACCCGGTTAGATCCGAGCGTGAATGCCGCGAACCAGATTTCATCCGAAAATCGCGTGATCACCACGGGTCATGGAAACGTCCTGGCTCCGCTGGTTTTTGGAAATGACAACCGTGGTGCATCCAGCGAAATGTTTTCAGGCAGCATCGATGAGTTGCGGATCAGCAATGTTGCGCGCGGGCCCGGCCAGATGCAGTTCTTCTCGCCTGCGGTGACCATCGTTGCGAATCCCATCAGCCAGAACATCGATTACACCGAAACCGTCCGGTTCTCCGTCGTTGCCGCAAGTCCGACCCCAATGGGTTTTCAATGGCGTTTCGATGGCAATCCAATTTCGGGGGCGAACAGCAATGTTTATGTGATTTCACAAGTGGGTGCTGCGAATGCCGGGCTTTACGATGTCGTCGTTACGAACTCTGCGGGCTTTGCTTCAACGAGCGCACCGGCGAATCTCGTTGTCGGCGCAGCCAACTTCCTGGCGCATCGCTATAGCTTCAACGGCAATCTCAATGACAGCGTTGGCACGGCCCATGGCACCAACTTCGGGAATGCAACCGTGGTCGACGGCGCGCTCGTCCTCGACGGAACTGACAGCACCTACGCGCAATTGCCGGGCGGCCTGCTTGCGGGGTTGAACTCTGCGACTGTGGATTTCTGGGCAACGATCGGGACGACTCCGACTTCGTCACGCATCTTCGATTTCGGCAACAGCCTGCCCGATTTCACGAGTGCGATCGTTGGGTTCAACTATCTGTTTTTCACCCCGAATTCCGGTGGAGCCCATCGGCTGACGATTTCTTCGGGCGACGTTTCGTTCGAGCAGAATGCCGCGGGCACGGGCACGCTGGAGAATCAGACGGTGCACGTCACGTGCGTGGTCGATCCTCCCAACCAGAGAATGCTGCTCTACACGAATGGCGTCCTGGAAACGATCAACACGAACATGACCGCGCCTCTGTCGTCGCTGAATAACGTGCTGACCTATCTTGGCCGCTCTCTGTATGCGGTTGATCCGTATCTCAACGGCAGCATCGATGAGTTCCGCATCTACAACGGCGCGCTGTCGCCGATCACCGTGCAGCAGAATCACGAACAGGGGCCAAACATTGTTCTCAGCGATGGTCCCGTGGATTTCGTCGTGAACCCGGTCAGCACAAACATTCCTGTCGGCCAGACGGCGACCTTCACGGCAACTGCGGTCGGTTACCTGCCGATTCGGTATCAATGGTATAAGGGCGGTGTCCTGGTGCCGGGCGCGACGAATGCAAGCTACAGCCTCGTGTCGCAGCTGGCGGACAATGGCACATCGATCCAGGTCTTCGCCACCAATGTGATTGGCTCAACCGTGTATTCCGATGCAAGCACCGTGGCGACGCTGAACACCTTTGTGCCGCCGACGCTTGTCTGGCTGGGCGCATCGCATGGCGACTGGGATATGGCCTCGCTCAACTGGACGAACCTCGCGGGCGGCGCCCTGACGGCTTACACCTCCTTCGCATCGGCTCTGTTTGATGCTCGTGGCAGCGCGGCACCGACGGTTAACGTAACGCAGCCCGTGAACCCGGATTTGCTGACGGTGAATTCCGGATCCGATTATCTGATCACGTCGTTTGCCTTGAATGGTTCTCTTGTCGGGCAGGGCCGGCTGGTGAAGCAGGGAGCAGGAAGGCTTACGATCGATGTCACCAACAATATGTCGGGCGGAATCTTGATTTCCGCAGGCACGTTGCAGATTGGAAATGGCACGGGCACGGGAACGCTAGGAGGCGGTGCGGTCACCAACAACAGCGTCCTCGCGTTCAACCGCGGGGATACGCTGGCAGTTCCGAATGCCATCACAGGCTCAGGTTCAGTGCGCCAGGATGGCAGCGGTGCGGCCGCGCTTTCCGGGAACAACACCTACACGGGCCAAACGCTCGTGAACAGCGGCGTGATGTTCGTGCAGAGCAGCAACGCGCTGGGAGCCACCTCAGCCGGCACGGTCGTGGCCGCGGGCGCGCAGGTGTACATCACTGCCAACGTGAATCTCAGCGGCGAAGCGCTGACGATCAGCGGATCGGGCGCCGACAGTTCGGGATCACTTCGCAAGGGCGGAGCCGGAGCCACTACGCTCGGCGGACCCATTGCGCTGGCTGCGGACGCAACCGTGGGAGTGGACGGAGGCGCCGTGCTGACCGTCAGCAACTCGGTTTCAGGCGCTGCGATTCTTACAAAAAATGGAGACGGCACCCTGGCACTCAGCGGGCCGGGATCCTATACAGGCGGCACATTGCTCACGGCGGGCGCGCTGCAGTTGAATTCCAATAACAGCATAGGGCGGGGCAGCGTCACCGCTGAAGGCAACGGCCGGGTGATTCTCGGAAACGGAGTTACTCTGACGAATTCGGTGGTATTCAATGGCGTCAATCCCGGCGCTGCGCTTGGTGCCATCATGTTGCCGGACGGTTCCAATGCGATCGCGACTGTGAGTGGCCCCCTCACATTCCATGCGAACGCCGCGACCGGAGGGCACTTTGCCGGGCCGACAAATGGCCTGCTGAACGTCACGGGGCCGTTATCGTTTGAGAGCGGCGCCAATGTGCTGATGGTTCGATTGGGCAATGTCAGGTTGAGCGCGCCAGGGATTGGTTACACAGAACTGCAAATCCGGGCGAACACGACCAGCATCGGCGCCAACAACGCCATTGCACCGGGAACGGTTGTTGACATCGCAGGCAATGGAACTGCGACCGATCCGACCAGTCTGGACCTCAACGGGTTTAACCAGACGGTGCTTGGCTTGCGAAATGAAGTGGCGCCGGCAAATCTGGCGTGGGTCACGAACAGCGCTGGCTCCTTGAGCACCCTTACAATCGATCCGCAGGGCGGCGCCTATCTGTTCAGCGGCAGCATCGTGGGGAATCTATCGCTCGTGCTTGCTTCAGGCTCGCAGACCTTCCTGACCAACGGTTCCGCTTTGAGCGGTCTTCATACTTACACCGGCAACACGCTCATCAATGGCGGAACCCTCTCGCTCGGAACTGGCGTCCGGCTCACCGGGACTCCAGTGATTCATGTGGCAAATGGGGCGTCGCTGGACGTGACTGCTGCGGGATTGGTGATCGGACCGGGTCAAACACTGCGCGGCGGCGACGGCGCCTTCATTGTGAACGGCAGCGTCACCAACAACGGCACAATCGAGCTCGATGTGAACAAGGCGGGCGCGACGTTGAGCAGCGACAGCATCCAGGGACTGAACCATATTCGATTCGGTGGGACGTTGAAGTTGAACGTCACTGCTTCGCCAGCCCTGACGGCGAGCGACAGCTTCAAGCTGTTCAACGCGGCTGGTTACTCGGGAACCTTTGCATCGTTCGTTCCGTTCAGGCCAGCCCCGGGTTTGTCTTGGGACCAGAGCACGCTCGCGGTGGATGGAATCTTGCGCATTGCAGTCGGCGGAGGACCTGACACGACGCCGACAAACATGGTGACTGCGGTGACGGGTGGCGGAACTCAGTTGGAACTCGCATGGCCGGCATCGCATGTGGGATGGCGTCTGCAGGCACAAACCAATTCGCTGGCCACTGGCCTGAATGCAAGCTGGGTGGACGTCTCTTCTTCCACGGCCACCAACCGCATCATTGTGCCGATCTCGAAAACGAGCGGCGCGGTGTTCTACCGGCTGGTTTATCCCTGACGAATCTCAGTTAACTCAAACCACAAAAACGAAATGAAACACAGACTCAAACAGAACATGGGAGCGTCCCTGGTGCTCGCGGTTATCGCCTCATCGGCGGCAGCGGCCAGTGCGCAGATCACAATCTATTCGGACAACTTCAGCGGGAGCGGCGGGGCATTAAACGGCAGCGCTGTTGATGTCGGCGGCCAGAACTGGCAGGCGGGAAGCGCGTTCCTCGACAACGGAACAGTTAACACCGTTGTCGCTGCTTCCGCGAACGGCCAGGCCGCCTGGCTGCCGTTTGCCCCCGTAAACGGAACTGTTTACACGGCGACGGCAACCATCCTGAACACAAATCCCGATTGGATTGCGTTCGGATTCATGCCGGCGCTTCCGGTCGGTGGCGACTGGACGGCAACTGACTTCGGCGTGCGTCACTCCAACAGCGGTGCACACGCGTGGGGTTTTTCGCGAAACAACGCGACGCAGAATGACCAGGAGTTCTTCAATGGCGTCAATACCAGCAACAACACGGGTCTTGGCGGGAATCTTGCAGATCCGGCGAATCCGATCACGCTGGGAATTGTTCTGGACACGACTGGCGCAACGTGGACTGCGCAGTATTTCTTGAACGGGGTGCAGCAGGGTGGCTCGTTCAATCTTCCAGCTACCGCGAACACAGGCATCGGAGGTATCGGTTTCAGCCGCGACCGCAACGCAACTGCAGGCACCGGCGGTGTGATCTCTGCCTTCTCCCTGACACAGGTTCCCGAGCCCACCACGTTTGCGATGCTGGCACTAGGGGCTAGTTTGCTTGGGATGCGGCTGCGCCGGAACTTGAAGTAGTCGAAGGCAGAACAAGCGAGAGTCATTTGTTGAAAAAAGGGATTGGGTTCAATTCCCGGTCCCTTTCCAGTGAAAGTTGAAATGAAAGTGATTGAGCGAAACAAGAGCGTCCGAAACGGTTTTACCCTGATTGAGTTGCTGGTGGTCATTGCAATTATCGCGATCCTTGCGGCGATGCTGCTTCCGGCGCTGGGCAAGGCGAAGGAAAAGGCCAAGCGCACCCAGTGCCTGAACAACCTGCGACAGGTCGGGGTGGGTGTGATGCTGTATGCGGGAGACTTCAACGACCGCGTGTTCACCAACATTCATCCGCTCTCGCTCCATATCGGGCAGGCCGATGTCCTGAAGGCTTACGGAATGACGCTCAAGCAGGCGCCGAGTGAAGCAAACAACATTTGGAGCTGTCCCACCCGAAATTTTCTGCCGCGCCGCGACACGACCTATCCCAACGAAATTGCCCTGGGTTACCAATATTATGGAGGCATGAGGAACTGGCCGAACAACCCTGCGGGTCTTGGCAATTCCGGCAATGCACCCAGTCCCGTGAAGCTCGGAACTTCCCGCCCGAACTGGGCGATGGCGTCCGATGCCAATGCGCGGTTCACAGACCAGACGGCAAACAATGGGTGGGGGTATGACGGCCTGACGCCGGGACAGCCTCCACGGGTTCCGCATCAACGCCAGGGAAAACGGCATCCTGACGGAGGCATGGTGTTGTATGTCGACGGTTCCGTTCGGTGGATCAAGTTCGAGAGCATGTACATGTTCACTACCTGGAACCCGACCCGCCGCCTTTTCAGTTACCAGGAGGATTGGGGATCCTTGAATCCCACTGCGGCTCAGCTGCAGTTGATGAAGCCCACCACGGCAGATTTGCAGTAGCCCGCCTTGACCTTTGAAGCCATCTCCAGTCGCATTCACCCTGTGCATACACTGATGAGACGAATTGCGGGACTGTTCGCCGGGGCTGGCATGCTTTTGTCGTTGGCGGTTGTTTCGGCTGCGGACCTGGAGAGCGGTTTCGCGAACCCGCCGCGCGAGGCGAGGACGCGCGCTTATTGGTGGTGGTTGAATGGCAATGTCGACAAGGCCGCGATCACACGCGACCTGGAGGAAATGAAAGCGAAAGGGTGGGGCGGCGCCCTGATCTGCGACGCCGGCGGAGCGGAGCAGGACGGCAACGATCGCGTGCCTGCGGGGCCCGCTTTCTTCAGCACCGAATGGCGCGAGCTTTACAGGCACACATTGAAAGAGGCGAATCGCCTGGAGCTTGAGTTGAGCTTGAACATCCAGAGTGGATGGAACCTGGGCGGACCTGATGTTCTGGCTGAAGACTCCGCAAAAAAGGTGATCTGGTCTGAACTGGAGATTACCGGCCCCACGAATTTCAGTGGCGCACTTCCGCTGCCGCGCGTGCGGGATAATTATTCCCGGGAAATCGCCGTGCTCGCATATCGGATTCGTCCTGAAGTGCCCACCAACCGCCCCCCTCTTAAACACTGGCGCGAAAAGGCGATTCACAACGAGCTTCACTTTTCCGCGCCGGAAACAGCGATCCTCCACGAGGAGAACCAAGGTCTTCCAAATGAACACGACGCGCGGGTGGAGGACGTCGTTGACCTTCGCGGCAGGTTCGGTGCGGATGGTATTCTGCGCTGGGAAGTTCCGGCCGGCCGCTGGCAGGTGTTGCGCTTCGTCTGCACAATCGGCGATCGTTCGTATGTTTCCACTTCGAGCGACGGGTGGAAGGGATATTCGCTCGACGTACTGGACCAGGAAGCCTTGAAGAAATACTGGGATTCGGTGGTTGAACCCTTGATCGCCGACGCGGGATCGTTCGCCGGCAGCACACTTAAATACCTGCATACCGACAGCTGGGAAGTGGAGCCGCTGAATTGGACCCTTAAGTTCCCGCGGAAATTCCTGCAGTATCGCGGATATGACGTCACGCCGTGGCTGCCTGTTCTCGCAGGTCGTATTATCAATTCGCGGGAAGACAGCAATCGCTTCCTGCATGATTTTCGGCGCACGTTGGGCGACCTGGCCGTGGCGGAGCATTACACGCCATTTCGCGATTGGGCGCATCGCCACGGAATCCTGATTCATCCCGAGTCGGGCGGGCCGCACGCAGTTCCGATCGATGCGCAACAATGCCTTGGGATGAACGATGTGCCGATGTCTGAGTTCTGGGCGTGGTCGTGGCGGCATCGGGTCGGCGACCGCAATCGTTTTTTCCTGAAGCAGCCGGCTTCAGCGGCACACACCTATGGACGGAGGCTTGTCGCGGCGGAAGGATTTACCACGATTGGGCCGCACTGGCAGGAAACCGTTTGGGACAATTTGCGGCCGTCGTTCGACCACGCCCTGACTGAGGGAATGAACCGCCTCGTGTGGCATGCGTTCGTCTGTTCGCCTGAATCGGCCGGGATGCCGGGGCAGCAGTATTTTGCGGGGACACATTTCAACCCGAACACAACGTGGTGGAACCAGTCGGGCCCCTTCATCCAGTACATGAATCGCTGCCAGTTCATGCTGCAGCAGGGATTGTTCATCGCCGACGCATTGTATTACTACGGTGATCACGTGCCGAACTTCACCCAATTGCGGAGTTCCGATCCTGCAAAGGTGGGGAAAGGTTATGACTACGACGTGATTACGGAGGAAGCCATTCTCACCCGTGTCAGCGTGAAGGACGGCTTGCTCATACTGCCGGACGGAATGAGCTACAGGCTCATGGTTTTGCCGGAACGCGAAGTCATATCGCTGCGCGTGCTGGAGAAAGTGCGTGAATTGGTGAACGACGGCGCCACGATCATCATGGTGCGGCCCAGCCGGGCGAGCGGGCTGGCTGGGCATGAAAAGGCGGATGCCCGCGTCAGGGAAATCGCTGCGGAACTTCTTGGACGCGAGCCAGCGGCCGCCGCGCAGAGCGTGCGCAGATTCGGCAAGGGACGTGTTGTTTCCGGCCGCACAGCGCGCGAGGTTCTTCAGGCTGACGGGGTCGTTCCCGATTTTGAAGCGGCCGCCCCGAACGCCGATGCCGAGATCAACTACATCCATCGGCGTGATGGGCGTACCGACTTCTATTTTGTTGCGAACCGTTCGACGAACGCTGAAGAGGTTTCGTTGACGTTCCGTATTGGAGATCGCGCGCCCGAACTGTGGGATGCAGTCACTGGGGAGCGGCGGTTTGCCGCGGACTATCAGCAGTCGCAGGGACGCACCATCATTCCCGTTCAGTTGCCGCCGTGTGGATCGATGTTCGTGGTGTTTCGCGAGAATGCGTCAGCCCCCCCGGCAGCGCGGAGCCGAAATTACGATGAATATTCTCCGGTTCACGAGATTGCGGGTTCGTGGACCGTTGCATTCGATTCCAGGTGGGGCGGCCCGGGAACCGTGACATTTGACGATCTGGTCAGCTGGCCGGAGCGGCCTGAATCGGGCGTTCGTTTCTATTCCGGAACCGCAACCTATCGACGCCAGTTCACACTGCCCGAGGACGAGGTGACGAGCGGGCAGGGGGATCTCTACCTGGACCTGGGCGATGTGCGCGAGATGGCGGAAGTGAAAGTGAATGGAAAATCATGTGGCATTGCGTGGACGCCTCCGTTTCGTGTGAATATTGCCGGGGCTGTTCGCGCCGGAGTTAACGAGTTGCAGATCGAGGTCGTGAATTTTTGGCCGAATCGGATTATCGGTGACAGTTCCCTTCCACGGAACGAGCGCCTCACCCGAACCAACGTCCGAAAATTTACTCCCCAGTCCGCGCTCATGCGCTCGGGTTTGTTCGGCCCGGTGAAGGTGGTTCGGCGCGACGCAGCGGGTGGCCCCCGTGTGAGCCTGTCGACGGAAAACTTCAACGAGCACATGAGGTGAGGGAAAGGTTCACAGGATTCCCCAGTTCAAGGCAGGGAGCCATCGAGTTTTGAGAAATTCAATTCGTGCACTGTTGTTTTGGCTCACGCCATGTTCGGTCTTCAGTTCCGTTGCGCTCGGATGCGTCCTCCTTGCGGCCTCTATTGGGTGGCTGGGTGCCGCTCCGCAACCTTATGTGCCGGACGGATGGACGCTGCATCTATGGCATTTGGACGAAGCCACGACACCGTGCATCGATTCCGCGCCGGGAGGCACAAACCTGCTCGCACTGGCGGGAGGCGCAACGCTCGGGTATCCATCCCATGCAGGTTTTGGCACCGCGTTGAACACGGCCGATGGCGGGCAGACAGCGACAGGCGCATCGGGCCGGAATGCTGTGTTGTCAGCACTGCCGTTGGCGGATGGTTTGGATGACAATGTGCGAACATCGTTTGCAGATCCAGTGACGGGTGCTTTCACCTTTGAGGCAATCGTGCTCCTGCAGTTCGATCCGGCTCTCAACCTCGCCGCACGCGGGTCCGCGATGCAAATCCTCTCAGCAGATGCGGAAGATTCCGAAGAATCTTCGGGCCGTCTCTTCCAATGGCGTCTCGCGCCTGTCGGAGTTGGCTCAGGCGATGCCACGGTTCCGCGATTCGAATTCATCAACCTGCGGCAGGGCTTCGGCATCCAGACGCTGGTTGCGCCGATCCCAACAGTCGGACGCCACGCCATCGCGTCCAACGGCTGGTACCACGTCGCGGTGAGTTACAATGGCCTTGAGGGATCGGCCACCAACTTCAGTGTTTATTGGACGTCGATGAAAGCGACGAACGCAACGGCGAATCGTGTTTCGGCCTTGTCGCTGGATGATGATTTGGCCAGCGGCCTCGCAGCGGATCTCTGCATCGGGAACGAGGGCAGGGCGACGGGTGGATCAACTGATAACTTCATCGGGGCCATCGACGAGGTCCGCGTGAGCGGCATCGGCCGCAGTTCATCGCAGTTTTTCTGGAACGACGATTCCGACAATGACGGGCTCGCGGATGCGTGGGAACTGACGTTCTTCACGAATCTAACGCACGCGGCCGAGGGGGACTTCGATAACGACACGTACAGCAATCTCGAAGAATTCGAAGGCGAATCGAATCCAGCCATCTCTGCTTCAATTCCCGGAGGCACCGATCCAGACACGTTGCCAGAAGCAGGGCCTAGTCTGCCCCATACGCGTTATGTCCCGGTGGATGATGGGGATTCCAACACGAGCGAGTACGCGTATGCGGGATCGTCTGCGATCAATGCCGTTTCGTTCATTTGTTCGGCGCTGACAACCGTTAGCAATCAACAGTTCATCGCGTATTACGGCAGGCACCAGACGAATCCGGCTTTTCCTTTTAACAACCGGATTTGGATTGGGCGGCGAACAGTGGGTTCCAGCCACTGGGAAGTTTTCCGCACGACGTTCGCCGCCAACGCGATCACTGATGGTCATGATGTGGTTTGTTTTGGCATCGATGGCCATGGATTCATGCACATGTCCTGGGGCATGCATGGAGACGCATTTCATTATGCGCGCAGCCTGACGAATGTGATCGGAAGCGAACCCATCGCGTTCGGTCCCGATTCAACGATGACGGGAGCTGAGAATGCGGCGACATATCCGCAGTTCGTTGCAGTTCCTGGTGGCGATCTCTTGTATCTCTACAGGAAGGGAAGTTCTGGCGCGGGGGACACTTATTTGAACCGGTACGTGCTCGAATCGCGCACCTGGACGAATGTTCACAGGAGCGGATCCAGCGCGGTCCCATTTATCAAAGGCACTGGATGGCCGCTGGATTACAACGCTTACGGACAAATGCCGTGCATCGACGAGTTCGGGCGGTTGCACCTTGTGTGGACATGGCGTTACACACCTGCCTTTCAATCGAACCATGACTTCGCCTACGCGACGTCGCCGGACAGCGGCTTGAATTGGGAACGGAGCGACGGCAGCGCCTACGCCCTCCCGATTTCTGAGAGTCTCACCAACGGCGGTCCTGGTTCCGCGAACGTAGCCGAGCGCATCCTGGCGATCGCGCCGAACTCGAGCTTGATCAACCAGGCGGGCATGTGCCTCGATGCCGGCGGGCGCCCCGTCATCGCGACCTGGTGGTCTCCTGGGGCGGCGACCAACAATCATCGGCGGCAGTACATGGTGGCATTTCCAGACGATGCGAATGTTTGGCAGGTCCGCCAGATTTCAAATCGGACGAACGACCCTGTGGGAACCGTGCTGGGAGACTCCGCGGTTCGCGACCTTGGGCGCCCCGTTGTGGTATGCGATCGCGCAAACCGCATCGTGGTTCTCTATCGAGACAATGCGGGGAGCAACGGCTTGACCATTGTCCATAGCCTGCCGAAAGCGATGGATCCGGACCGCCTTGCGTGGACAACTGTGGATTTGACGACGACGAACCTTGGGAATTACGAGCCCGTCATTGACCTTGCGCGCTGGCAGCGGGACAACGTCCTGAGTGTGTTGTATCAGCCCAGCAGCGGCCTGGGCTACACGCCACCCGCGAACACGGCCTCGGAAATCGGAGTTCTGGAATGGGACGCGGCCGATTGGTTTTCGCATCGCCCTGCTTTGGAAGCCACCCTGGGGCATTCAGGCGAACAGGTCTCAATTGGTTTTCGATCTCAGCCAGGGTGGGGATATCGGCTTCAAGCGAGCAACGACCTTTCGGCCTGGACGAATGAGACTGCGTTCGACGGCACGGGCGGATTTCTGCGCCATGTGGAAACCAACGCGACCGCCAGCAGCCGTTATTGGCGGCTCATTGTTCGTGAAGGCGGATTGACCGGGTTGTGATCGACCGAAGCTCCTGCGCCACAAGTTTCTCCTGAAGATTGCGCATCGGTGGCCGATGACCATCCGGTGCAACCTCTGGTTGATTGCATTTTTGATTTTGCCTTAGAGCCGCGCGCTCCCGATCGCCTGTCACAGGCCATATGAAACGCGCGCGCCTGCCTGTATTCTTATCTGCGGTGTGCCTGTTGCTGTGTGCAGCATTCTCCGTTGCATCCGCGGACGGCGTGGCTGACTTCAGTCTGGAGGAATTGATCAACATTGAGGTGACTTCAGTTGGAAAAAAGGAGACTCGACTTCACCGCGCTCCGGCTGCGATTGCTGTCCTCACGGACGAAGACCTTCGGACGCTGGGGGCGAACACCATTCCCGAAGCGCTGCGCGCCGTGCCTGGTGTCCATGTCGCGCGAATCAGCGGAAATCGCTGGGCAGTGTCAGCCCGCGGGATGAACGATGAGTATTCCAACAAGCTCCTGGTCCTTATGGACGGGAGGAGTGTCTACAGTCCGATGTTCGGCGGGGTGCACTGGAACACCCCTGACCTTGTGCTGGAGGACCTTGATCGCATCGAGGTGATTCGCGGTCCCGGCGCCACATTGTGGGGAGCCAATTCGGTCAACGGCGTCATCAACATCATCAGCAAGAGCGCGCGCGAGACCCAGGGCGGACTCGTTTCCTCTTCATTTGGCACGGAAGAGCAGCCGTCCGTCAGTGCGCGTTACGGCGGAACCCTCAGTTCGAATTT
Source organism: Verrucomicrobiia bacterium (assembly GCA_035629175.1). NCBI lineage: Bacteria > Pseudomonadati > Verrucomicrobiota > Verrucomicrobiia > Verrucomicrobiia bacterium. Next base: position 13,344 of record DASPIL010000066.1, read on the forward strand.
CTTCTACCGGGTCTATACGAAATACTACAACCGCGAAGGTTTTGACGGCGCCAGCGGCAACAGCATGTCCGATGATTGGTCGCTTGCGCGCGGCGGGCTGCGGATGGATTGGGAGCCGGGAGACCAAAACCGGTTCACACTCCTTGGTGAGTATTACGGCGGCGTTTTCGGTGAGCAGATCGGGAAGATCGCCATTTACCCGGCGCCGGCCTTTCGCAATATCGGAATTGAGGCTGACGCGTCGGGCGGAAATCTGCTGGGTCGCTGGATCAGTCACTTCTCTGACGAGTCTGAGTTGAGCCTCCAGGTTTATTATGACCGCTACCAACGTGAACATGCTGTTGGAGGCGGAACCCTGGTCGCATCGCCCAACGAGTTTGCACCGGGCCAGAATCACGTTACCGAAACGCGCGACACATGGGACGTGGATCTTCAGCATCGCTGGCACGGACTCGCACGGCACGAGTTTGTGTGGGGCGCCGGTTTTCGCACCACGCGGGACTACGTTGATGCTGGCGGAGCAGAAGTGTCGTGGAATCCGGCGCGAACCAGCCAGAACCTGTTCAACGCATTCGTTCAGGATGAGATCTCGATTGTTGAGAACGCTTTCTCGGTCACGATCGGTTCTAAAATCGAGCACAATGATTACACTGGATTTGAGTTTCAACCGGGCGGGCGGCTTCTCTGGACGCCAACGGAACAGCAGACAGTGTGGGCTTCCCTGGCCCGGGCAGTTCGAAATCCAACGCGATTGGAAAGAGACGGAAGGATCAACATCGGGGCAGTGCCCCCGATGGCGCCCACCGATCCTGCCGTGATTGTCACGGCCACCCCGAACCGCCACGCGGATTCTGAAACGGTAATCGCTTATGAACTCGGCTATCGCATCGAGCCAAGCGCGTCGCTCTCGTTTGACGTGGCAGGCTTCTACAACGACTACGAACTGCTCGCAAACAGAGTGGGCGGCTTTTCATTCCAACCAACGCCCGTGCCGCATGTTGTACAGGATTACGGCCCGAAAAATGGCATCAGCGGCTACACGTACGGCGCTGAGTTGTTGTCGCGCTGGCAGGTCAGCCCGGCCTGGCGCCTCACGGCCTCCTACACCTGGTGGCGCAGTCACTTCGAGGTGAGTCCCTATTCCGACGTCACCAATCCAGAGCACCAGTTCAACGTTCGGTCGACCGTGTCGTTCGGCCGCGGATGGGAGATGCACGCGGCGGCATATTACGTCGGCTCTCTGGGAGCCGTGCCGCAAAACTCCCCAGGGCCCGTGCGCATTCCAGCGTATCTCCGGGGCGATCTCGGGCTGAGCTGGAAGCTGAGCGACAATTTTGAATTTTCTGTCTGGGGACAAAACCTTTTCGACGGCGGACACCCGGAATTCGGCGGCTACAAGTCGGCGCGTTTCGCGGAGATACCCCGATCGGTTTTTGGGAAGGTGACGGTGCGGTTTTGAACAGCCGATTACACGTTGACTGATGTTGATACTGCCTGCCACGAACCTTCTGGTTCAGCGCGCTCTGCGACGCTGCTGGGCGTTCGTGCTTGCGTCCGCGATGCTCGGCGGCCTTGGGGCGCTGCCGAACGCAGCGGGTTCAGACCTGGTGATGACGGAGCCGCAGGTGAAGGCGCTCTGCCTCCTGAATTTCGCGAAATACATCAGTTGGCCCGCAGAAGCCTTCGCGACAACGAATGCTCCCATCCGAATCGCGATTGCAGGCGACGAACGCATTCACCAGGAGCTCGAGCGCGCAGCGAAGAACAAGGTGATCTCGGGCCGGCCCGTGCTGGTGCTGGATTACGAGGACGGGCGTGTTCCGGAGAACTGCCACATGCTGTTCATCGGCGCGACGCAGAAGTCACGCACGCAGGAGATTCTTAAGGCAGTATCCGAAAAGCCAACGATCACGGTTGGCGATGCTGACGACTTCGCGGATCGCGGCGGGGTTATCATGTTCGTAAAGCGGGAGAATAAAGTGCGTTTTGAGGTGAACCTGAAGGCGGCGCGCGCTGCCCAGCTGCAGATCAGTTCCCGTTTGCTGGCACTGGCGGATGCCGTAAGGGGAAAGGAGTAGACGCATGCGATTCTTCACCAACGCATCCATCAAGCGCAAGCAGGTCCTGATCATCCTGCTGACCAGCGCTGCCACGCTGCTCCTCGCGTGCACGGCATTTGTGTGGTACGACGCAACGACATTCCGCAAGGAACTCGTTGAACAAGCCAGCAGCCTTGCTGACATCATCGGACGCAACTGCACTGCTGCAGTTGATTTTAATGACACCGAATCGGCGGAGGAAACCCTTGGCGCGCTCCACGGCGAACGCAACATCCTGGCGGCTGCTGTTTTCAAACGCGACGGGGCGCGTTTCGCGATGTTCCAGCGCATACCCTCGGCGCCCGTTGAACTTGCCGCTCCACGGTATCTGCACGCGGACCACCAGTTCACCAATGATTCCCTGATCCTCATCCGCCCTATGCTGCATCAGAAGGAGGCGATCGGGACCATCGTGGTCGTGTATGATCTGAAGGAGCTTTCAGAACGTCTGAAGCGTTATTTGTGGATCGTCGCCGCCGTCTTTGCAGTATCGCTGCTCGTTGCATTCGTGCTCTCCGCGCAACTTCAACGCGTGATCTCGCAACCGATCCAGAGCCTTGCACGCGCTGCCCGGGCGGTCGCGATCGAAAAGGATTATTCGGTCCGGGTGAAGAAGGAGAGCGAGGACGAACTGGGACAGCTGATCGTCGGATTCAATGAAATGCTTTCGCAGATCCAGGAGCGCGATTGCCAGCTTCAGAGCGCGCGGGATCAGTTGGAGAACCGTGTGCACGCGCGAACTGCGGAGCTCGCCAGCTCGCTCTCCTTGCTGAATGCAACGCTGGAATCGACCGCGGACGGCATTCTTGTCGTTGCCGAGAACGGCCGGGTCACGAAATACAACACCAAGTTCCTTAAGATGTGGAGCATCGGCGACGAGCTCATTTCGCAGCGGGATGACTCCAGGCTGCTTGAGTTTGTGACGTCACAGGTCAAGGATTCCGAGGCATTCCTGAGCCATGTCCGCGAGCTGTATGACAATCGGGAGGCGCAAAGTTCCGATATCATTGAGCTCACGGATGGACGTGTTTTTGAGAGGCACACGCAACCGCAGAACGTGAGCGGCAAGTATGTCGGCCGCGTTTGGTGTTTCCGCGACATCACGGAACGCAAGAAGGCTGAGGAGGCGTTGCGCGAGCGGCTTTCCATGCAGGAGCGCCTTGCGCGGATTGCGGCAACGGTTCCCGGCGTGATCCACACCTTCCGATTGAATGCCGACGGCACGACCTGCATGCCCTACGCAAGTCCGCGAGTGGAGGAAGTTTATGGCGTCAGCCCGCAGGAAGTTGAACATGACGCATCGGTGATCTTCAGCCGGATTCATCCTGACGACACCGGGCGCGTGCGCGCGTCCATTGAGGAATCAAAGCAGGCGATGACACCGTGGCGCGACGAGTTCCGCGTGCGCCATCCGGATGTTGGCGAAATCTGGGTGGAACTGCATTCGGTTCCGACATGTGATTCCGACGGCGCAGTGGTCTGGCATGGGTTTCTAAGTAACATTACCGAGCGGAAAAAGTCCGAGGCCAAGATCGCCGCGCTCAACAAGGAACTGATTGAAACATCGCGCCAGGCGGGCATGGCAGAAGTCGCGACCGGGGTGCTGCACAACGTTGGCAATGTGCTCAACAGCGTTAACATCTCCGCCACGCTGGTCGCCGACGGCATCCAAAAATCCAAGGCCGCCAATTTGCCGAAGGTGGTTGCGTTGTTCGAGGAGCATGGCGAGCGCATTGGAGAATTCATAGCTCGTGATCCGCGCGGCCAGCAACTGCCGCGGTATCTGCAACAACTCTCCCAGCAGCTGATCCTGGAACAGAAGAAGAATGTTGCCGAACTGGACCTGTTGCGGAAGAACATCGAACACATCAAGGACATCGTCGCGATGCAGCAAAGCTATGCGAAGGTGTCAGGGATCACCGAGACAGTCGCGGTGGTTGAGCTTGTGGAGGATGCCCTGCAAATGAATGCCGGCGCGCTGTCGCGGCACGAGGTGGAGGTTGTCCGTGAATTCTCTCCTGTGCCCACCGTCACCCTTGAGAAGCATAAGGTGCTTCAAATCCTCGTGAACCTCATCCGCAACGCCAAGTTCGCGTGCGATGAGTCGGGACGCTCTGATAAACGCATCACGGTTCGCGTCGCCGAATCGGGCGGGACGATCAGCATTGCCGTTGCAGACAACGGGATTGGAATCCCGCCTGAAAACATGACGCGAATCTTCAGCCATGGGTTCACCACCCGCAAGCAGGGCCATGGTTTTGGCCTGCACAGCGGCGCACTGGTGGCGAAGGAAATGGGTGGCATCCTGCGGGTTTGCAGCGATGGCCTGGGACGCGGCGCAACTTTTATTCTCGAATTGCCCATCGCAGTTCCCAAAGCCCGATGAAATCGAATTCCATTCACATTCCGCACCGATTGCTTGTCGTCGACGACAACCCGGCCATTCACGCAGATTTTCGTAAGATCCTGGAACCGGCGGCGGGGGCGCCGCACGTCATGATCGACATGGAGCAGCAGCTATTCGGGCCGGTTGATTCACGGGACGCATGCAGCCAGCCGTTCCTGCTATCATGCGCCAGCAGCGGGCAGGAAGGCCTCGCCCTGGTGCAATCGGGCGTGGCTGCAGGGAAGCCGTTTGCCATTGCGTTTATCGACGTGCGGATGCCGATTGGCTGGGATGGAATTGAGACCGCGTCGCGGGTGTTGCAGGAGGATCCGAACATCCAGATCGTGATGTGCACCGCGTTTTCGGATTATTCCTGGGGTGAAATGATGGAGAAGCTCGGCCAGAGCGACCGTATTCTGATTTTGAAGAAGCCGTTCGACAGCATTGAAGTGCTGCAATTGGCGCATGCGCTTGGCGAAAAGTGGCAGTTGGGCCAGCGCGCGAAATTACACCTGGCAGATCTCGAGGACACGGTGCGGCGGCGCACCGAGGAGCTGCAGAACGCCAATGCGCAATTGAAACTGGAGATGGAGGAGCGGGCGCGGGCAGAGGAGGCGCTTCGGCAATCGCAGAAAATGGACGCGCTCGGCCAGCTGGCTGGCGGAGTCGCCCACGACTTCAACAATCTCCTCACGGTGATTCGCGGCTACGCTCAGTGCCTGCTCGCGGACCCAGCGCAGGGAAACTCCGCGCTGGAAGCGTTGTCGCAAATCGACATCGCCGCGGAAAGGGCTGCGAATCTCACGTCGCAAATGCTGGTATTCAGCCGCAAGAAACGGATGCACAGGGAATTCCTGGACTTGAACGAGGTGATCACGCATTTGAACAAGATGTTGCGCCGCCTCTTGGGTGAGGACATCTGTCTGCAGTTCCAGCCTTCTGGCGCGAAGCTGGGCGTCAAGGCCGATCGCGCCATGGTTGAGCAGGTGATCATGAACCTCGTTGTGAACGCGCGCGATGCGATGCCGTCGGGCGGCTCGCTGATGATCCGGACTGACGAGGTGGTCATCAGCGATCCAGCGCGAATGACACTGCCCGCGGCGCGGGCTGGCGTTTTTGCCTGCATCACGGTCATCGATACGGGCTGCGGAATATCACCTGACGCATTGCCGCACCTGTTCGAACCTTTTTACACCACGAAGGAGCCGGGGAAGGGCACGGGCCTGGGTCTCGCCACGGTCTATGGGATTGTGAAGCAGCATGACGGCTGGATTGATGTGCAGAGCCGGCCCGGACGCGGCTCGACATTCAACGTGTTCCTGCCGTTGATTGCTGAAGATCGCCTGATGACGCATCACCATCGTCGAACCGAGAGCCCGGCCGGAGGAGACGAAACGATTCTGCTGGTCGAAGACGAGGAAGCATTGCGCGAGTTTGCCGCGAATCTGTTGAGGCAGAGCGGCTATCGCGTTATTCCGGCGGGTTCGGGCGTGGAAGCCCTGAAAATATGGGAGCAACGCGGTCATGAGATCGACCTGTTGTTGACGGATATGGTCATGCCTGAGGGGATTTCGGGCTGGTCACTCGCACAGCAGCTGCAACTCGCCAAGGCGGAGTTGAAGGTAGTTTATACGACTGGATACAGTCTCGAGGCGGTCGACCAGGAACACGCCCTTGCAGAGGGAGCCAACTTTCTGTCCAAGCCGTACCATCCGATTGATCTCATCTCCATCGTTCGGCGAAACCTGGATCAGCGGGCGCTCGAGCTTGCGATGTGATGAAGATCAACGGGCGACCGGAGCGGCCGCTGGAAGTTCATTGAACAGCACCCAATACATTCCAACGTGCCCCACGGCTTCGACAAACTTTTCGAAGTCCACAGGCTTGTAGAGGTAGCTGTTGGCGCCAAGATCATAAACGTCGGCGAGGTCCCGTTCTTCTTTTGAGCTGGTGAGCACCACGACAGGCAAGTGATGTGTGCGGGCGTGGCCGCGAATCTCACGCAACACTTCAATGCCGCTGACCTTGGGCAGCTTGAGATCAAGCAACACAACTGCAGGAAGAAACTCGCTGTCGGCGGTGTGGGCGGAATTGCCCTGTCCAAACAGGTATTCAAGAGCCTCGGCGCCGTCGCGCGCGACGATGACCTCATTCATGATATGGCTTTTGCGGAGCGCCCGCAGCGTGAGTTCTTCGTCATCGCGGTTGTCCTCCACCAGCAGGATTGTCTTGCGCGTGAGCGTGCGGTCCTCAACGGGTACAGTGATCTTTGTTGCCATAATGTTCGGAGCTTGCTGCACCTTATGGGAATCGTTCCTCACGCCACAACCCGGAGTTCACCCCATCAACGATGGGCTTTGCGCCCCCCGGAAAACGGATTCCGCAGCGCGGGCGCATCGAGCGAAAACTTGTTTTGACAATTCAAGGGCGGCCCTTAGATTTCCGTCGCTCTGGATGGGGTCGTAGCTCAGTTGGTAGAGCACCACAATGGCATTGTGGGGGTCAGGGGTTCGAATCCCCTCGGCTCCACCATCCACGCCTGCTTGGGTTTCCCTGCGATTTCGCATTCTCCGTTTTCGCCCGGCTTCCGTGTGTCAGGATTCTTCTCCGTGATCGATCTCCCGTTCCATCCTCCGCCCGATCGCGTCAACGCAAGCGATGCGCCCGCCTGTAACGAGCGCTGATGGACATCATCAGACAGAAAGAATCGGCTTGTTCTTTTTTAAGACAACACCGCGGCATGATGTCTTGAAACGGCGGTTCAACCGTGTCTCTCCACATGGGGAACTGGAGCTGTTCGCGTCCGTGTTTGAGACAGATTTGGCGCGGATCGGCGAAGGTTTTTGGGACGCGGCGGTACACTGAACGTTTCTTCAACCTTGCTGACGAATTCCGCACCGTTGGCAGCCCTTATGCAATGGGGAGTCCTCGTGATGGACTCGAATGTATTTTGTCGCTGCTGGACACGCCTTGCACTTCTGCTGGTTGCCATCAGTTCTCTCGTGCTCGGCGCTTCAAACGCGCGCGCCGCTCAAAGCGTAACCCTTATCTGGAATGCGAGCGCCGATACCAACGTCATCGGATACAACGTCTACTACGGCGTCGCCAGCCGCACTTACACGAACCGCATTGATGCCGGTGCGACGACAAACCTGGTCGTCAACGGGCTGCTTCCGGGCGTGACTTACTATTTTGCAGCGACCGCCTACAACATTCTCGGAATGGAAAGCGAATACTCCAGCGAGGTTTCCTACACGGTTCCGGTTCCTGTGAACACGCCGCCGACTTTGGACTCGCTTCCCAATCTGAACATTGTTGAGGACTTCGGCCTGCGCACAGTGCAGCTTTCCGGAATCAGTTCGGGTTCCGCCAGCGAAGTCCAATCCTTAATCGTCACCGCCTCTTCAAGCAATCCATCCCTGATTCCGCATCCTGTCGTAACCTATACTTCGTCGCAGACCGCCGGGTCGTTAAGTTTCACTCCTGTAGCCAATGGGTTCGGAACGGCGACGATCACTGTAACCGTCGATGACGGCGCCGGCACAAACCGAATCACGACCCGCTCTTTCCTTGTGACAGTTTCTGCTGTGAATGACACACCGACGCTGAACGCGATCAGTGCGATAACCATTAACGAAGACGCGGCCGCGCAAACGGTGGCGCTCAGTGGCATTTCATCAGGTGCGGCAAACGAGGCTCAGGTTCTGGTCGTCAGCGCAACGTCCAGCAATCCCTCTCTCATTCCCAATCCCACGGTTTCGTATGGCTCCCCGGCCGCTGCGGGTTCATTGACCTTCAGCCCCGTTGCAAACGCGTTTGGAAACGCAACGATTTCCGTGACGGTCAATGATGGCAGCGCGAACGTGACCCGGACGTTTGTGGTGACCGTGAACGCGGTGAACGATTCGCCGACGCTGAACTCAATTGCCAATCTTTCTGTTCCGCAGAATGCAGAAACGCGCATCGTGAACCTGGCTGGAATTTCTTCGGGCGCCCCCAATGAAAATCAGACCCTTGTCGTGTCCGCTGCTTCAAGCAACCCCGGGTTGATTCCAACGCCAGATGTTTCCTATGCCAGTCCGTCTGCGTCGGGGACACTGACGTTCACGCCCGTGACGGGCGCCAGCGGCACCGCGACGATTACTGTCACGGTGAATGACGGCGGTGGAAACAACAGCTCGGTTTCACGCAGCTTCGTGGTGTCCGTGGCGCAGGTGAATCAGGTGCCAACGCTCGAGCCGCTTGCAAACCTTTCTATCCCCGAGAATGCCGGCCAGCGCATCGTGCAGCTCAACGGCATCTCATCAGGATCTTCGACTGAAGTGCAGACGCTTACCATCACTGCTTCATCGAGCAACACTAACCTAATTGCGACCCCTGTTGTGACATACACCAGTCCTGACACAACAGGCACGCTGCGATTCTCGCCCGCCACCAACGCGCACGGGACCTCCACCATCACGGTTTCTGTGCGCGATGGCGGGTTGAGCAACAACATTGTCACCCGCAGCTTCACGGTCACCGTTTATCCGGTCAATACGCCGCCCACGTTGCAGCCTCTGGCCAATCTCGTTATTCCCCGCAATTCGGGCCAGCAAACCGTCAACCTTGCTGGAATCAGTTCGGGTGCCGCGAATGAAACGCAGGTGTTGTCAGTCAATGCCGTGTCCAGCGTCCCCGGAATCATTCCTAACCCCACGGTCAGTTATTCCAGTCCTGCGGCGACGGGCAAACTTACCTTCTCCCCGCAGTTCCTGGCAACGGGCACGACGCTCATCACCGTTACTGTCAATGACAACGCCGGGAGCAATAACATCGTGCAACGCTCGTTCTCCGTAACAGTTACGGCGCCGCCCACGATCAGCGATATTCCCGACCAACTGGTTGGAATCAACTCCAACACCGCACCCATAGCGTTCACCGTTGCAAGTGCTGATGTCGATCTGGGCGCGCTGACAATTACTGCAACGTCCACTGCTCCGGGATTGATTCCCACGACGAACATCGTCTTCGCCGGAACTGGCGCAGCCCGGACCGTGCGGCTGATGCCGATCAAAGGGCAATATGGCAAAGCCACAATCACAATCAGTGTGAGCGACGGCGTTGCCACTTCCAGCACATCCTTTGTATTGGAGGTCGTTGCTCCGCCTTCAGCCCCGGGTATGTTGATGATCCTCACCGCAGGGGACGGGACCGTCTCGGGCGCCAAGAGCGGACAACCGCTGGTGGCGGGAAAGGTTTATTCGCTCACAGCTGTCCCCGCCAAAGGCCAGGAGTTTGCCGGCTGGAGCGGCAGTTTTAGTTCGTCAGCCACAAAGATTCGTTTCACTGCGCGCTCCAACATGGTGGTGCAGGCCAACTTTGTTCCGTCGCCGTATCGAACTGGCGTTTACAGCGGGCTCATTCACGAAGAGGAAGGTATTCGCGTGGGAAGTTCCGGCATGTTCAACCTGGTGGTGGCGAATCACGGCCGATATTCAGGCAGGATTCAAGTAGGCACGACACGCGTCGCTTTCAGTGGAAAGCTGGATCTGCAATGCCGCGCAACGAATATCATCAACAGGCCCGGTATCGCTCCCATGGTCCTGACTCTGCAAATGGGTGAAGACGCCACGGTAGACCAGGTGTTTGGAATGCTGGAAGGCTCGGTCAACATGGTCTTGCGAGGTGATCGTTCCGTTTTCAATCGCACCAATCCGGCTCCTTTCGCCGGCAACTACACCATGGTGCTGCCTGGATCGGAAACATCCGGCGGGCCTGAAGGACATGGACACGGGATCATTAAAGTGAATGCGCTGGGCAAGGCGATGTTCGCCGGGTTGCTCGGCGACGGCACCAAGGTCACACAGAGCGCAGCGCTGTCGAAGGATGGCACATGGCCCTTCTTCGCAGCCCTCAATCGCGGACAAGGCGCGGTGATCAGCTGGCTTCAATTTACAAACCGCATCAACGATGACATCTCAGGTACGGTGTATTGGGTGCGGAACGCGGCTCAAGCGCGGTATTTCCCCTCTGGCATCAGCCACACCACGGAAGCAATGGGATCGCGCTACACGGCCATTCCCGGCACAAACGTGTTGAACAGCCCAGTGGCAACCATCGGATTCTTTGGTGGAAACCTGGAAGCTCCCGTTCAGAATGCCCTCGAAATCTCGCCTTTGAATCAGGTGTTGAATTTGAGCACGAACGCGATCGCCCTGCGATTCGCGCCGGGCAGTGGTTTGTTTAGCGGAAAAGTTTCGGTGCCCGGACAATCCAAGCCTCTGGCGTTCTCCGGCGTGGTGCTGCAAAAGCAGGGCGTTGGATACGGCTTCATGCTGGGAACCGACTCATTGAGCGCCGTTGAATTGAACGGGAACTAAGCGCGATCTACTCGAGGCCGAGGACCCGGCGGCCCTGCTCGGTGATCATCGAGTGATGCCACTGGGGATCCCAAACAATATCGACTTGGGCATCCTCCACCCCGGGCAAACCCAGAAGTTTCTGCTGCGCATCCCCCGCGATCACGCCACCCATTCCGCAACCTGGCGCGGTCAAGGTCATCTTCACCTGCACTGAGCACCCGCCGCTGGGGCGCGGTTCACGTTTCATTTCGTAAACTAGGCCGAGGTCCACGATGTTTACGGGGATTTCGGGGTCGTAACACGATTTTAACGTTTCCCACACCTGCTCATCCGTGGCGCATTCCCCGCTCGCTTTCGTGACAGATTGCTGCTCCCGAACATCGGCAAGGCCCAGTGCATCGGCATCGCCGCTTGCAATGCGAAACAAACCCCCACCCGTGTGCACGGTGTAGGTGCCGCCCAGCGTTTGCGTTATGTCGACCGCTGTTCCAGCAGGCAGGATGACGGAGTGGCCAGCGGGAATCTGGACTGCCGGGCAATCGCGCTTTAATTCAACTGTGGTGACCTGATGCATAATCTGGGATGGCTGAACTTAACCAACCAAGACGCGGATGCAATGCAGATTCGGAACTTTGAACTTTCAACTGCGAACACGATCTCCCTAGCCTGCAGTCCGTGAGCGACGACCTGCCCAGCGTCTCTGTGATCATCGCCGCCCGGCCCGATCAGTCCGAGATCAAGGCCGTGGCGGCGGCGCGCTGCCTGGAGTACCCGAAGGAACAACTGGAGATTCTTGTGGCGCGCGGACGTCAGCCATCAGTGCAGCGCAACACAGCGGTCCGCGCCGCGAGAGGGGAGCTTATCTATTTCCTGGATGACGATTCCGTTCCAGCTGTGACGAACCTGTTGCGAGCTGCGGCGCATTTTCGCGATCCCAAGGTGCAAATGGTTGGCGGGCCGAACCTGTGTCCGCCTGATGCCCCGCACATCGAGAAGGTTTTTGGCGTGGTGCTCTCGAGCTGGATTGCATTTGGTCCCAGCCGCGCGCGGTATGTGAAGACGGGGAAAGTCCGGGCCAGTGGAGAAAAGGAATTGATCCTGTGCAACCTCATGGCACGGCGCAGCGCGCTTTTGGACGCGGGCGGATTCAACGAGGCGCTCTATCCGAACGAGGAGAACGCGTTGATGGATGCATTGCAAAAACGCGGTTCAACTTTGCTGTACGATCCCGACATCTTCGTTCTTCGGCGGCCGCGACCTTCCCTGCGTTCGTTCGCACGCATGTTGCGGACGTATGGCCGGGGCCGCGCGGAACAATTCCGCCTTCACCCAACATTCGGCTCGGCGCCGAATTTTGTGCCGCCGTTGTTCGTGCTGTACCTGCTGTCGCTTGCGGCGATGGTTTTTGCGCCCGGAAATTTCCGGGATGCTGCGTGGAAGATTATTTGGGCGGCGCCGCTCGCAGGGTACGGACTTGCGTTGCTCCTCCAAACAATCGGCTCCATCCCAGCGCACGGCATGATCCGCAGCCTGTTCGCGCTTCCGTTGCTCTTGCTGAGCCACGTGTTCTATGGGATCGGATTCTGGCGTGGATTGTTCACGGACTTAAAACGCGATGCCGCCGATCGTCCACAAGTTCCCGTGATGCTTGAAACCGTGGCGCGATAGGCGTTGCAGATTCAATCCGTCATTCGGCTTTGGCCGGCGACGGCATCAATACCATTCGGCTCACAACGGGAAAGTGGTCACTTGGCCATTTGCCATCGGGACGTGTTGTGACGATCTCAGTCGAATCGACGCGAACATTGCCGCGGGTGAGAATCCAGTCGATCCGTGCGCCATTCGTGCGGATGGCTTGAAAACCGTTGAACGTCGCAATGCCTTCGCCGATGCGTTTGGCGGCTTCTGTCCAAGTGTCCTTGAGGAAACCCTCCCCCGTGAGCGCGTCGTAGACAGGGTTTGACTCAGCGTTGGTATTGAAATCCCCAACCAGGAGAACAAACGGGGAATTCACCTTGCCCAGCCGTTCGCGGATGAGTTGTGCGCTGCGGACGCGGGCGACCGGCACCTCATGGTCGAAATGCGTGTTTACAAAGTCGAAGGTGATTCCCGTTTGCCGGTCTCGAAATGCGACCGACGTCACCATGCGGCGGGTTCGGTTGCCCCATGAAGTGGACGCGGGCACTTCGGGTGTGTCGGACAGCCAGTAATGATTCGTCGACAACGGCTGAAGCCGGTTGGTGCGATAGAACACGGCCATGAACTCTCCGTTCATGCCGCCGTCGCGGCCCGCGCCAATCCAATGATATTGCGGTAATGCTTCGGCAATATCGTTCAGCTGAGGCAGGAGCCCTTCCTGCGTGCCCATGACGTCAGGATTCATGGCGCGAATGACATCGCACACCAGCGGCCGCCGCTCAGGCCAGGCGTTAGCGCCGGTGGGGCTTGCGTAGCGGATGTTGTAGGTGGCGACGCAGAGTTCGTTGGTTGGGCTTTCCGCTGCGTTCGCAGCGATGCACGACAGCAAACACGCGCTCCATGCAAGGGAGATTTGTTGAATGAATCGTTTCATAGTTGTTGGATCATACATTGCGGCGTTGGCGGCTGGCTTCATAGAGAAAAACCGCGGCTGCGGCGTTGACGTTCAAGGAATCGACGTTGGGCGGCATTGGAATCGCCACGCAGCTGTCGCAGATCTTCAGCACCTCGGGCGACAGCCCGCTGCCTTCGCTGCCGAAGACGAGGCAGCAATCGCCCGCGAACTGCGCATCCCAAAGCAAAGAGCCCGACACGTGCGGATGAGCGCCGATGACGCGAACGCCTTCCCGTCGAAGTGTCTGCAGGCTGTCGACGAGGTTGCGGCTTTCGATGATGGGAAGGTGAAAGATGGCACCCATGGAGTTGCGAACGGCGCGGCGGAGGTAGGGACTGGACGAATTCTCGCCGACCAGCAGCGCGTGGGCATTGAACGCGGCGCAGTTGCGCACAATCGTTCCCACGTTCTCCGCGCTGGTGAGTCCGTCAATCGCCACCCACAAACGCGGTGCAGCGGTTCGATCCAGCACATCGCTGAGGCTGGCGCGCTCCGGGATTTTTCCAACGGCCAGAACTCCCTGGAACATTGGGAAACCCACCAGTTGCTCCAGCACCTGCATTTCCGTGACGAATACCTGGAGGTCCTTTTCCGGCCTGGCCCGAACCAATGGTTCGTAATCGGCGACCCATTTTTGCGGCAGGAGCAACGAGACCACCTCGAATCCGCTCTCAAGCAACCGCCGCACGACCTTTTCACCTTCGGCCACAAAGATTCCGCGGTCGCAATGCTCCTGTGGACGCCGCATTGTGCGATAAGGTTCCAGTTCGGGGAGCTCGAGCGAGTCGATGGTGCGAACCGTAAACATGCCGGGCCGTGTGCCCCTTCAAAGGCTGAGCGTGGGGCAGGGAGTGTCCTGGCTGGCGACGGTTGTCGGAAGGTGGCTTGCGCCGATCTGTTCCAGCCGTTGCATCACGGCGGCATGCGCCAGGGCTGGCTTGTTGCATTCGCGGCTTAAATGACCAAGGAACAGATGCTGCAGGTTCGCGGACATCACGTCTGCGATCGCATCCGCTGCCGCCGCATTCGACAGATGCCCGTGTCTTCCAAGAATCCGCTGCTTCAGGCTCCAGGGCCGATGAGGGCAATCCTGCAGCAGCTTGACGTCGTGATTTGCTTCCAGCACGAGAACGTTTGCCGTGCGGACCCGTTCCGTCACCAGCTTCGTCATGTGGCCGAGATCCGTAAGGAACGCAACGCTCGCGCTCCCCGCCCGCAGCACATAGCCCACGGGATCCTGCGCGTCGTGGGGGATCGAAAAAGTCTCCACGTGGACATCGCCGAGGTCGAAGGATCCGCCTGTCGCAAAAAGGCGGCAATCAATCTTCACGTTGAACTGGAAACGAATGGCGTCGTGCGTGGCGCGATTGCAATACACGGGGATGTTTAACTTGTGCGCGAGAACTCCAAGGCCGTGGATATGATCGATGTGCTCGTGGGTGACGAGGATCCCGGTGAGATTCTCGGGCGTGCGGCCTATGGAGGCGAGGCGCTGTCGGATCTGCTTGGCGCTGAATCCGCAGTCGATCAGCACACGCGTTTCGGGTGTTTCCAGATACGCGCAATTTCCGGCCGAACCGCTGCCGAGAATGGTGAATTGCACAGGCACGGTTGACGTTATTCACCGCGTGAAATCGGGGCAATCAATTTCGCCAAAACGCGAGCGGCTACTCAGTTTGGGGTCGTCACCCTATTTGTGCGGCAACATCGTCCTGTTAGAACACTCGCAACAAACCTATGAGAAAAATCTCCGTGCTACTCGTTGATGATCACACTGTTGTTCGCCAGGGCCTCAAGGCTCTGCTCCGCCCTGAAGAGGATATTGAGGTAATTGGCGAAGCTGAAAATGGCCGCGTCGCTGTCCAGATGGTCCGCAAGACCCCGCCGGACGTTGTCGTCATGGATGTCGCGATGCCGCTGCTGAATGGACTCGAGGCAACCCGTCAGATTCTGAAGGCGGTGCCTTCCACGAAGGTTCTGGTTTTGACATCCTACAGCGATGACGATTGTGTGCAGCAGATGACGGAGGCTGGAGTTTCCGGTTACCTGTTGAAACAGACCGCGGCGAACGACCTGCTGAAGGCGATCCGCGAAGTCCAGAAGGGCAACGCCTTTTTCAGCCCGACGATCGCCAAGCGCCTGCGCGACCAATGCCGCGAAGCCTTTGCAAACGGCCAGCCTGTGAAGAAGAGCATTGAGCTCACCTCGCGCGAGGCGGAAGTTCTGCAACTGATTGCCGAGGGATTTTCCAACAAGCAGATTGCCGCCGAGCTCTGCATCAGCATCAAGACTGTTGAAAAGCATCGGCAGCAAGTCATGAACAAGTTGAACATTCATGATGTGGCCGGATTGACCCGGTATGCCTTGTCCAAGGGACTGGTCGATCGCGGTGTGCCGGCTGGCGTTCTTGCCTGAGCGGGGATATCCTGAACTTTGCGAAAAGCGCGTCCGCAGCCGGGCGCGCTTTTTCGTGTCAAGATGCGGTTCTCCTGGCCTTTTCTTTAGGAAAATATGCAGGGAAAAGCGAAAGCCGTGCCAATTGATGCTTGTGCTTTATTGGCAGGCCTTTAGATTACCGGCCATACATGGCACAGGGCTTACAACTGTCGCAAAGATTGACGCAGTCGCTGGTGCTGGCGCCGCAGCTCCAGCAGTCGCTTGCGCTGCTTCAAGCGCCGACCCTGGAACTCAAGGCTTTGGTTGAGCAGGAGCTTCAGCAGAATCCGGTTCTTGAGGAGATTGCTGATACGGACATGGATATGCAGGAGCGGGAACGGGAGAGCGACGCCGCAGCTGAAGCCGCGGATCCCAGCGAGCCGCCTGCAGACTTGAATTTTGATCCCGCGACGGAACAGCCCTCCAGCGAGCCTGTCGACGACTTCCAGGCGGAGTTTGAGCGGCTTGTTCAATTGGACCAGGAGTGGCGCGACCATTTTTCCCAGACGAACACGCCAACGCGCATGTCGCCTGAAGATGAAGAGAAGCGGCAGTTTATGTTCGATTCGCTGGTTGCGGGCACTTCGCTCCAGGAAATCCTGATGGAACAGCTTCGGGAATCCGCCCTTCCAGAGTCCGACCGGCCGATTGCCGAAAATATCATCGGCAACATCGATGACTATGGTTATCTGAAGGCCACGGCGGAGGAATTGGCAGCCAGTTCGAATGTCCCCGTGGAGAAGGTGCTGGAGGTTCTCAAGGCCGTGCAGGCGTTTGACCCGCCTGGCGTCGCTGCGCGGGACCTGCAGGAATGCATGCTCATCCAGCTCAGCCGCTCCGGCAAGGAGACCACGCTGGAATTTCAGATCATTCGCGATTACATGGAAGCCTTGGGCAAACGCCGCATCCCCGAAATCGCGAAAGGAATCGGCATTGAGGTCGACGAAGTTCAGGATGCGCTGGAAAACATCGCGCGGCTTGAGCCGCGTCCTGGGCGTGCCTTTCTTCCCGACAACGATCAGTACGTGCTGCCTGAGGTCTTCGTTTTGCGATCGGGCGATGAATTTGTAGTCACCACCAACAACGAGCACATTCCTCACCTGCGCATCAGCAACACCTACAAGGATCTGATGTCCCAGGGAGAAAACTCCAGCGAGGTTCGCAATTACATTCGCGAGAAGATCCGTGCCGGGAAATTTCTGATCAAGAGCCTGCACCAGCGGCAGCAAACCATTCTCAACATCGGCCGCGAGATCGTGAAGCGTCAGCGCGAGTTTATGGAGAAGGGCGTCGCGCACCTCAAGCCTCTCACAATGGTGCAGGTCGCGGAGGTGGTGGGTGTCCACGAAACAACCGTGAGCCGCGCGGTGTCAGGCAAGTACATGGATACGCCGCAAGGCATATTCGAAATGAAGTATTTCTTCACTGCCGGCATCCAGACTGAGAGCGGCGCGGGAATGTCGAACACGAGCGTGAAGGACATGATTTCCGAGATCTTCAGCAAGGAAAACACAGCGAAGCCGCTGTCAGACCAGGAAGTTGTGAAGATGCTGAAGGAAAAGGGCATTGTGATTGCCCGGCGGACCGTCGCCAAGTATCGCACCGAGTTGAACATCCTGCCGTCGAACCTGCGGAAGGTTTACTGACGCGCGGATTACTTCTTCCTCGCCTTCAATTCCGCCTTCGTCTCGGCCTGGAGCATGTCCAGCTCATCCTGCACTTCCGCCTTCGCGGTCTTGTCCATCCGATCTATAAACAGAATTCCGTGCAGGTGATCGGTTTCATGCTGGACAGCGCGCGCGAGCAGGCCGCCGCAGCGGAACTCGAATGGATTTCCATCCTTGTCGAGCGCCTTCACATCCACGCTTTCCGGCCGCAAGACATCGGCATACACCTCGGGGAAACTCAGGCATCCCTCCGGCCCTGGCACGGGTTCGTTGATGGGCTTCACTTCAGGATTGATAAGGACCAGCGGCATGAAGTCTTCGGGGACCGCCGGTTTGCCATCCAGTTCCAGGGTGGACGGACGGTCGGTAACGCCGCGGATGTCGATGACTGTGAGTTGAACCGCCACGCCGATTTGCTGCGCTGCAAGACCGACGCCCTTGTAGGCGTACATCGTTTCAAACATGTCCGCGATCAACTGCCGAATCTCCGGCGTGATTTTTTCGATGCGGCTGCCCTTTTTGCGCAGGATAGGTTCTCCGTATTTGACGACTTTTAAGATCATCCCGTCTCCTCGATGCTAATCCGTGGTCACGCCGACAATCTGCAAAATCCGTTCGAGATCGTCGTCGTTAAAAAATGCTATTTCCAGCGCTCCTTTTCCCGAGGCGTATCGCAGCTGCACCTTGGTTCCGAATCGTTCGCGCAGCTTGCCTTCAAGGCTGGTGATGTTGGCGTCCCGGATCGGTGTCTTGCCAGGCTTTCGGGGATCGGTGCCGCGTGCCTGCAGCTTGGCGACAAGGCCTTCCGTCTGGCGCACGTTCAAACCGTCCTTGATGACCCGTTCCGCCGCGCCCTGCTGTTCTCGATCCGTGGGCAAGCCGAGGATCACTTTTGCATGGCCCACCGAAAGGCGATTTTCACGGAGGTAACTTTGCAGCGCCGCGGGAAGCTTGAGCAGCCGCAACGCATTCGCGACCACCGCGCGGCTTTTGCCAACCTTCTGCGCAACTTCCTCCTGGGTGAGTTGAAACTGGCTGACCAGCTGCGAATAGCCGAGTGCCTCTTCCATCGGGTTCAGGTTCTCGCGCTGCAGGTTTTCGATGAGCGCAAGTTCAAGAACCGCGCGATCATCGGCCTCACGCAGAATCACTGGAACCTCCGTCAATCCCGCAAGCTGTGCGGCACGCCAGCGGCGTTCCCCGGCGATGAGTTCGAGGTGATGACCCACGTCGCGGACGATCAGCGGTTGAACGATGCCTTGCTCCCGGATGGAATCGGCGAGCTCCTGCAGTGCTTCGGGCGCGAAATCCTTTCGCGGCTGAAACGCGCAGGGCTGGATGCGATTCAGGGGCACCCGTTGCACGCGTTCACGATCGTCGGCGACAATGGCAGCGGAAGGAGCGGATGCGGGGGACGCCTGGGCAGGGGACGGCGATGGCGGTTTCGCCGCTGTGGGCGCACCGCCCAGAAGAGCGCCGAGACCTCGGCCCAAAGCTGGTTTTGCCATGCACGCAGAGTGTCGCAGCATGGAAGCGATGTCAACGCGACGCGAGCATCTCGCCGCTTGCAATGGTCTCCTTGCGTTTGTTTAATCCCGGCGTGTTACATCAGCAGACACTCAGTCGCCCTGCAGAGTTCTCCGGTGTTGGCCTGCACAGCGGCAACCGGGTGAACATGACCTTCCTGCCCGCGCCCCCCAATTCCGGCATCCGATTCCGCCGCATCGACCTTGATGGCAAGCCGGAGATTGAAGCGCGCGTTGAGAATGTCGCGGAAACAAACCGCTCCACAACGCTGGCCAAGGGCAACACGCGAATTCACACCGTCGAACACGTGCTTGCTGCGTTCGCTGGTTACGGGGTCGACAACGCAGTGGTGGAGCTGGATTCAAATGAACCCCCCATTGCGGATGGCAGTTCACGCGAGTTTTGCCGCATGATCCAGGATGCAGGCTTCGCGCCGCAGAACGAACGGCGCGATGTTTACAAGGTGTCAGCGCCGATCGAACTGCAATTGGGCGAAACGGAAATGACGTTGTTTCCGTACGACGGCTTTAAAATTACTTGCACCAGTTCGGATCGCGGCGGGCGATTCACGCAGTTCTACAGCGTGGAGTTGACCCCCAAGACGTGGGAGGAGGAACTCTCCAACGCGCGCACGTTCTGCTTCTACGAAGAGATCGAATACCTGATCAAGAACGGACTGATCCGCGGCGGCAGCCTTGAGAATGCGGTTGTCATTCGCGATGACGCCGTGCTGACGACTGAACCGCTGCGTTATGCGGAAGAATTTGTTCGCCACAAGATTTTGGACATCGTGGGCGACCTGTCACTCGTCGGGCGTCCGCTGCAGGGACATTTGATCGCGGTCAAACCGAGCCACATGGCGAACTGTGAATTGGCGCGCCTTGTGACCGCGCAAATGCAGAAACCCTTGCGGGCCGCCCAGGCTTTCGGGCCGCCGCCACCGAGCGATGGCAAGGAGTCCCTGGTTGAAATCATGGACGAGCAGGGGGCGCTCGATGCCAACCAGGTGATGCGAATTCTGCCGCATCGCTATCCGTTCCTCATGGTCGATCGCATCACGAAGATCGAGGGGAATTTGATTGTCGGCGTGAAGAACGTCACAATCAACGAACCGTTTTTTCAGGGCCATTTTCCCGGGCACCCCATCATGCCGGGCGTTCTGCAGCTCGAGGCGATGGCGCAGGTTGCAGGCATCCTGATGTTGCGCCGGGCAGAGAATGTCGGCCAAATCGCCTATTTCATGGCTGCTGAAGACGTCAAATGGCGCAAGCCCGTGGTGCCTGGAGACGTGCTGGTCATGGAAGTGCAGATGACAAAGATTCGAGGGAAGCTCGGAAAGGCGAAGGGCGTCTGCAAGGTGCGGGGCGACATTGTGAGCGAAGCGGAAGTCACGTTCATGCTGGTTGAAGCCTGAGTATGTCCGACATTCATCCTTCCGCCGTCATCCATCCCTCCGCGCAGGTCGGCGAAGGCTGCAGGATTGGGCCGTATTGCATCGTCGGTGAGCACGTGAAGCTCGGCGCGCGCTGCAGGCTCCACTCGCACGTGGTGATCGATGGCCATACCACGCTGGACGCCGAGAATGAAGTGTATCCGTTCTGCAGCATTGGGTTGCAGACGCAGGATTTGAAGTGGAAGGGCGGGTTAACGCGAACCGTCATCGGCAGCAACAACACGTTTCGCGAATACGTGACGATCCATAGCGCGACAAGCGACGGCAATGCAACGACGCTGGGTTCGCACAATCACGTCCTTGCATACTGTCACATCGCTCATGACTGCCGCGTGGGCAGCCATATCATCATGTCCAACGCCGCCACGCTTGGCGGCCACGTGACTGTTGAGGATCATGCGGTGATCAGCATCTCCGCCGTTCATCAGTTCTGCCGGGTTGGCAGGCTGTCGATGATTGGGGGTTGCTCCAAGGTGGTGCAGGATGTCCCGCCATTTATGCTCGCGGATGGCAACCCGGCCGAGACCCGCACGATCAACAAGATAGGTTTGGAACGCCATGGCGTTGCCGATGAAACCATCAGCGCGCTGCGGCAGGCCTACAAACTTCTCTTTCGGGAAGGGCTTACGTTGACGAACGCAATTGCCCGGATCGAAAAGGAACTGCCGCAATCTCCGGAGATGGCGCACCTTGTGCAATTCGTCCGCACGAGTGAACGTGGCATCAGCAAGTGACAGCGCCGGCGGGCTGAAGCCTTTCGCCACTGAGTCAACCATGCCGAATGACCTTCCCCCATTGGCGCCAGGAACGCTTTACCTCGTCGCGACGCCCATCGGCAATCTTGAGGACATCACCTTGCGCGCTCTTCGGGTGCTGCGGGAATGTGATGTGGTTGCCGCCGAGGACACCCGCCGTTCCGGGCAATTGCTGAGGCATTTTGAAATCAGCAAGCCGATGTTGAGCTACTTCCAATTCAACGAGGCGCGCCGCAGCGAAGAGATCATTGAACGCCTGCGTCGTGGCGAAAAGGTCGCGCTCGTGACCGATGCTGGCAGCCCTGGAATCAGCGATCCGGGCGGACGCGTGGTGAAGGCGGCAATCGCTGCAGGCTTGCGGGTTGAGTCCGTTCCCGGCGCGAGCGCGTTGGTGGCGGCGCTTACTGCGAGCGGGCTGCCGACTGACGAGTTTCATTTCGTGGGCTTCCTCCCGCACAAATCAGGGCAGCGGCGCAATCAGTTGCGGGGACTGGCAACGGTTCCCGGAACTCTGGTGTTTTACGAATCACCTTACCGCGTGGAAAAGTTGCTGGGCGAATTGCTCG
Organism: Verrucomicrobiia bacterium; assembly: GCA_035629175.1. Classification (NCBI taxonomy): domain Bacteria; kingdom Pseudomonadati; phylum Verrucomicrobiota; class Verrucomicrobiia; species Verrucomicrobiia bacterium. Next base: position 35,170 of record DASPIL010000066.1, read on the forward strand.
AAGTCATGCCGGAGCGGCAGGTGGTGCTTGCGCGCGAACTCACAAAGAAATTCGAGGAATACCTTCGCGGCACTCCCGCCGAACTGCAGGAGAAGCTGAAGACGCGATCGCTCAAGGGCGAATTTGTCGTCTTGGCCGCACCCAGCCTTGCGCCCGCACGCGCGGCGGAGTAGTTCTCTGCCGTGGTCCAACTGCAGGCATTGAGGCAGATTTCGCGGGACGATTGGCTGCGCCCGTCCGTGATCGCGCTGCTCGCCGCCAACCTCGTTCCGATCTTCGGCGTGCTGCTCCTCAAGTGGGACGTCTTCTCACTGATGTTCCTGTTCTGGGTCGAGAACGTCGTCATCGGCTTGTTCAATGTATTACGGATGGCTGTCGTTCCTCCGACGCCCGGTTTTCCCCGCGCCACGAAACTGTTCCTCATCCCGTTCTTCTGCTTTCACTTCGGGATGTTCACGCTGGTCCACGGAATCTTCGTCCTGGCGCTGTTCGGTGAGGAACCGGGCGGCGGCATGAGTTCACCCAACCCGATGCTATTCTTGAACGTCATCCGCGAGTATCACCTGTTCTGGGCTGTCGTCGGTCTCGTGGCCAGCCACGGGGTGTCTTTCGTCTCGAACTTTTTGCGCGGAGGCGAATACAAACGCGCCGATCTCGGACGTCTCATGGCTCAACCGTATGCGCGGATTTTCGTGCTGCACGTAACAATTCTTGGCGGCGGACTGCTCATGGCTGCGCTGAAGGAGCCGTTCGCAGGCCTCATCGTCCTCATTGTCCTGAAGATCATGATCGACCTCGCCAGCCACCTCGCTGAACGGAAGAAGTTTGAATCCGATCCCGCGACCGCTGCATCCAGGCACTGACGATCAGCTTTGAAGCGGGTTATTTCGGCTTCAATTGCGGGAACAGGATCACGTCGCGAATGCTCTCCTGGCCGAGCAGCATCATGCACAGGCGATCGATCCCAATTCCGATCCCGCCTGCGGGCGGCATCCCATGCTCGAGCGCGATCAGGAAATCCTCGTCGACCTTCTGTTGTTCGCCTCCCGCCTGATGCTCCAGGCGGTCGCGCTGGACGATCGGATCGTTCTGCTCGGTATAGCCCGGGGAAATCTCCTGGCCGTTGATGCAGCATTCGAAGACTTCAACACACGTGGGATCCTCAGGCGACAGTTTCGCGAGCGGCACGAGTTCCTTGGGCAGATGCGTGACGAACGTTGGCTGAATCAGGGTCGGTTCAATCAGCTTTTCGAACACCGCACCCGTGACTTCAAAATCCTCGTAGCCCTTGGCAATGTCGCCGGCGAGCTTCAGATCTTCCATGGCCCGGCGGCGGCGTTCTTCGGGCGTGACGTCAAACCAATCATTCCCCGCCACACCACGGACGAGATCCTTGTACTTCGCGCGCTTCCAATGCGGCGTCAGGTCGATCGTCTTTTGCACGCCGCCTTCAGCGTCCTTGTGCTCGATCACCAATGTTCCAAGGACTTTCTCAGCCACGTGGCAGATCAGCGATTCCACGGTCTCAAGCATCACCTCATAATCCGCAAACGCGTGATACGCCTCGAGCATTGTGAATTCCGGATTGTGCCGCCGCGATAATCCCTCATTGCGAAAGTTCTTTCCGATCTCGAACAGTTTGTCGATTCCGCCGACGAGCAGCCGCTTGTGGTAGAGCTCGGGCGCGATCCGCAAATAGAAATCGCTGCCAAGCGCGTTGTGAAACGTCTTGAACGGCTGGGCCGCGGCGCCGCCGGGGATCGGCTGCATCGCGGGGGTCTCCACCTCGATGTAACCGCGGCTGGCGAAGAACTGCCGGATCTCGTGCACAATGGCGCTGCGCTTCAGGAAGACGTTCTTCACGTCAGGGTTTCCGATCAGGTCGAGATACCGCTGGCGATAGCGAATCTCCATGTCTTCAACCCCGTGCCACTTTGCCGGAGGAGGCCGCAGGGCCTTTGAAAGGATGGTGAAGGATTCCAGCTTGATGCTTGGCTCGTTTGTCTTGGTGCGGAACAGCGTGCCCGTGACGCCAATGAAATCACCCAGGTCGAGATGCGTGAAGATGCTGAACTGCTCGTCGCCAATGACGTTCTTCTGCGCGTAGACCTGGATTCGGCCGCTTTGATCGCGCACGTCGATGAACATGCTCTTGCCCATGTCACGGTGCGCGGTGATCCGGCCAGCGACGGAGACACGTGTGCCTTCGGGCAGTTCGCCCTGGTCGAACCGCGAGCGGGCGTCGTTGCAGGAACGGTCAGGCGTGAACTTGTTCCTGAATGGATCAATGCCCTTGCTGCGCAAAGCCTCGAGCTTCGCCTTCCGCTGCGCCATCAGCGCGTCCAAAGATTGATGCTGCTGTTCCATAAATGCAGCGGGCAGGAAACACCAAAGCGAAGGCGAATCCAAGAAGCGAATCGCTGGAGCGCCGGCTTGCAGCCTAATGCCTTACGATGATCAAGGAACCGATCGCGCGCGAATTGGCGAATGGCGGATGCCACAAAGGAGAAACGTGTCGCAAGGTTTTTAGGTGCCCGCATTCACAGCAGCCTGCCGGCTTGGAAGCGCGGCGATACAGTCCCGACTCGTCGCGAGAAACCGGCGCCACGGCCGGACGCTGCGCAGTCCCGCTTTGACACCTTTGTCGAAACGGGCTTTGCTACGGGCATCCAGATATGAGCCGTGAAGCAACTGAAATGACTGTGGAGTCAGTGACAAGTGAAGTTTCCGACACGAAAACCGTTCGGCTCAAGTGGCCTGACCGTTACAACCCCGACTTCAAAACAGGCCAGTTCATCACCTGCTTTTGGCCCGACGAACCGAATTACAAGCGCGCCTATTCGCTTTCCTCCTGCGCGCTGGATCGCGGCTTTTATGAGTTCACTGTTCGGCGCGATGGCAAGATGGGCACGCGCATTGTGGATTGGATCAAGCCGGGCCAGAGGATGATGGTCCTTCCGCCGACGGGACGATTCCTTCCTGTTTACGAGCCGGGCAAGCATCTCATCTGCATCGCGGGCGGCTCGGGTGTTACCCCCTTCCGCAGCTTTGTCCGTGAAGCCACATGGCGAAAGCTGGAGACGAAGATCACCATTCTCTACAGCGTTCGCACAACAAACGACGTCATTTTCAACGAGGAATTTCGCCGCTTGGAACAGGAGAACCCCAACTTCAAGTTCCTGGTGACCTGCACGCGCCTGGCAGCGCAGGACCCTTGGATCGGCCGCCGCGGCCGCATCGAACCTGCATGGCTCCGCGAGCATACAACGGACCTCGCCAACACAGTTTTTTATGCATGCGGGCCCAACGCGCTTGTCGAGTTTGCCGAGGGCATCGTCTTTGAACTGGGTGCAACGAAGCAGCAGATGAAGACCGAAAAGTGGGGATAAGCGTCCTTCCCGTGGCGCACACGAATCAGCGAAGCCGTTGATGATCAGACAGAAGGGTGAGTCGCCCAGGCTCAGCTCCATCTTAACTCCCTCTCTTCCGCTCGGAGCGGAGGAGAGGGGCTGGCGAAAGGAGGAGCGTTTAGACCTGAAATTGACGTCACGCTGTAGGATGAATCAGAGCTCCCTCTCCCCCGACCCCTGGATGCTGTGGGAGAAACCGGCTTTTCATTTCCCGTCTTCAAACCTACCTTCAACCGCCATGTTGAAACGAACACCCCTGTTTGAGTCGCACCAGAAGCTTGGCGGCAAGCTGATCGAATTCGGAGGCTGGGAAATGCCCGTGCAATACACTAGCATCAGCGACGAACATCTCGCCGTGCGAAACGGGGCAGGGGTTTTCGACATCTCACACATGGGCGAGATCACCGTGAGCGGCGACGCAGCGTCGGAGTTTCTGAATTCGGTCCTCACCAACGACATAAAAAAACTCTCCCCAGGTGAGGGCCAATACACCTTGATGTGCAACGAACGGGGCGGCGTTGTGGATGACCTGTATGCCTATCAGTTGTCGGAAAACGTTTTCCTGCTCGTCGTCAATGCCTCGCGAACTGTCGGTGATGTCGCATGGTTGCAGCAGCGGCTTCAGGCATTCGCGAATCAAGCCAGCGTGAAGATGACGGACGCATCGCATAATTATGCGGCCATCGCCGTTCAGGGGCCACGCGTGGCTGAGTTCATCAACGAATGCATTCAAGGCCCGTCCACGTGCGGGCTTCGCGTGGGGCGGGTAACCGACCTGAAGAAAAACCAGATCGGCGGCTTTCCCTGGCACGGTGCCACGGTGCTGGTCTCGCGCACGGGCTATACCGGCGAGGACGGTTTTGAAATCGTCGGTCGCGATGAGTCGATCCAGCAGATTTGGGATTCCTTGCTCCTGCATGGCCAGCCGTTCGGTATCAAGCCGTGCGGCTTGGGGGCGCGCGACACGCTTCGAACCGAAGTGTGTTATCCGCTTTACGGCCATGAGCTCGATGAAAACACCACGCCGATCGAGGCGGGACTCGCCTTTTTCGTAGCGCTCGACAAGGGAGATTTCGTTGGCCGGACTGTGTTGGCTGAGCAAAAAGCGAACGGCGTCGCGAAAAAATGCGTGGCCTTCAAGATGTCGGACAAATCCGCTCCGCCGCGGCCGCATTATCCGATCTGGATCAATGGCAAGCAGGCCGGCGAAGTTGTCAGCGGAACGCAGAGTCCTTCCCTCAACGCCGGGATAGGTCTTGGATACGTCCCGGCTCAATTCGCGAAGGCAGGAACCGCGATTGAAATTGAAATCCGCGGCAAACGCTTTCCCGCTGTCACGGTGAAAAAACCGATTCTAACGAAACGCGTTTCGGGTAGTCCCGCTACGTAGCGCAGGTCTCCGAACCTGTCCCGCCCTCCGCAGTAGCTGCTACGAAGGACGGGCCGCATCGCCGCGCGTCCAGGCCGGCTGGGGGTGAATCTCGCCGGGCAGAAGAAAATCTGCGAAACACGCACCTTGGAAACCGGCCTGGAAATCTGCCCGGCGTTCGAATTGAAGAATTCAGTTTCCAAACGAGATGCAAGGCGTAATCTGCTGCGGCTTTTAAACTGTTATGAGCAACGTTCCTTCCGATTTGAAATATACGAAATCGCATGAATGGGTGCGGATTGCGGGCGATGTCGCCACCGTCGGCATCACCGACCACGCCCAGCATGAACTGACCGATGTGGTATTTGTCGAGCTGCCTGAAGCTGGCCGCAAGGTCAAGGCAGGTGAGCCGTGCGCCGTGGTGGAGTCGGTCAAGACAGCGAGCGACATCTATTCTCCCGTGACTGGCGAGATCACCGAGATCAACAAATCGGTCACGGACAATCCCGCGCTTGTAAACACAGATCCTTACGCTGGCGGCTGGTTCTACAAGGTGCGGCTCTCCAACACGGGCGAACTCGACGGCCTCATGGCTGCCGCAGAATACCAGGCGCAGATCGGCGGATGAATTTTCCAGCGAACACCCGTTGCATTTTTATCGGGCGTGGCGAGTTTATACCGTGAATGCGAAAAGGATCCGACTTTTCATCAAGCCGTATTGCGGCTGGTGTCACAAGGCAATGCGATGGCTCGACGATCACGACATCGAATACGAAACCATTGATGTCATGGCGGATGAATCTGCCTACGACGAAATGATCCGCATTTCCGATCAGGAGCTGGCGCCCGTCATCGATGTGAACGGCGAGGTGCTCGCCGACTTTGGGCCGGATCAGCTCGAAGCGTTCTGGAACAAACTGGAAAAGAAAAATGCCCGCGCCTAGTTCGACGGAAATCCGCCCGCGTCCGCGCCTGCCGGAATGGCTGCGCATCAAGCTGCCGACGTCCGACACGTTTTCCCATACCCGCTCGCTGCTCGACGAGTTGAAGCTGCACACGGTTTGCGAAAGCGCCAAGTGCCCAAATCATTGGGAATGCTGGAGCAAGGGAACGGCGACGTTCATGATCGCAGGCGATCGATGCACCCGTGCTTGCGGTTTTTGTGCGGTCTCCACGGCCAAGCCATTGGCGCTCGAGGCGGATGAACCGCAGCGGGTCGCTGAGGCCGCGCGGCGGATGCGATTGCGGCACGTGGTGATCACGGCCGTGGCGCGGGACGACTTGAAGGACGGCGGGGCGGAACATTTCCGGAGAACAATCGAGGCAGTGCGCCAGTTGAGCCCTGGAATCGTGATTGAAGTGCTCACGCCTGATTTCAACGACAGCGACGCGTGCATTGAGAATGTTCTTCACGCACGGCCGCAGATATTCAATCACAACCTGGAAACTGTGCGCCGCCTCACGCCCGCCGTCCGGCATCGCGCCACCTACGATCGCTCACTGAGCGTGTTGCAAAAGGCCAAGTCGCGAGCGGACTATGCCCTGCACACGAAGTCGGGGATGATGCTTGGTCTTGGCGAGCGGGAGGACGAGGTTGTCGAAGCGATGCGCGACTTGCGCGCTGCGGGTTGCGACATCCTCACGCTTGGCCAATATCTGCAGCCGACGTTGAAACATCTGCAGGTCGTTGAATTTGTCAGCCCCGCCCAATTTGAACGGCTGGGTGCGATCGCGAGGGAAATGGGATTCGTGCACGTCGCGAGCGGCCCGATGGTGCGGAGTTCGTATCATGCGGACGAGTTTCACGGAGCCGAGCAATCTGCTGAACCGCGCTGCTAGCCGGCAGCCGCATTTCGGCGCAGCAGGAAGATCATTGCGGCCAGCACCAGCAGGCCGAAGATCAATGCGATCACGGTTGCGATGGTTTTGACGGTCTTCGCCTTGTTCAGCGCCCGCGCTGTGCGCTGCTTTTCTGCCTGCATGAAGAGCGCCAATTCCTTCTCCAATGAAACGATTGAGTCCTCGTCCTTGAGCGACAGGGTCAGCCAGGGGGTTGATGAACTTCCAATTTCGGCTGGCAGGCGCTTCAAGACTTCAGCCGACGCAGGCTGAAATCCATTTTGCTTCCAAAAGGGAGCGTCTTCACGCGTCCAGAGCCGTGCGATCCCGTGGTTCAACGCCAGCGACTGCATGCGTTCCCAGAACATTGGACGCACGGTCTCTGCGAGGCTGAAATCGGGGAACGCTTCCCCGCGCAACACAGCGTGCCGTTGAACGATCTGAAACCCAATTCCGCCCACAACGTTTTCTGCGCCGTCCACGGCGACCTGATACTCGGTCAGGCGGCGTTCCATGTCTGGCACGTCGAATCGCATGCTGTTCCATAGCGGACGCAGGGCAGGGAGGTCATCCAGAGTGGCGCGGCGCACGCGCAGGGGACCCGGGTTCATGATTTGTGATCTTAGGCAACCCAGTTGCGAGGTTCAATAGCTGGGTCGCGGAGAGTTCCAGGGCGGTGGTCTGTCGCGAGTATTGCACGTGTGGGAGTTGTCCATGTGAAGCCCGCTTGGAAGCCAGCGATAGTCCCGACTCATCGGGAGAAACGCGCGCTACCTGTAGCGCCGACTTCCGAGTCTGCTGTGTCGCAGGATTCCCTACCTGTCCGGCGCGATTCACGCAGTACCGCTTTAGAAGCGCGGCGATACTGCCCTGTCGTCGGCAGCGGGGTTTTGTGAATGGCAGGAAAGGTTTGGAAAGGTGCGCTGCGCTTGTTGGAAACGGCTTGCTTCAGGTGCGTCCGGGTCTAAGTTTTGCGCCCATGCAGAATCAGACGTTGACGCTTGGCCACTCGCCCGACCCGGATGACGCTTTCATGTTTTACGCCCTGGCGAAGGACTTGATCCCAACGAGCGGATTCCGTTTCGAACATATACTCCAGGATATTCAAACCTTGAACGAGCGGGCCACGCGCGGGGAGTTGGACATTTCCGCCGTGAGCATTCATGCGTATGCATATGTGAGTGATCAATACGCGCTGCTGCCGAGCGGTGCCAGCATGGGTGACGGTTACGGACCCATGCTCGTCGCGAAGCAGCCGTTTACGAAGTCCGAGATTTCGAAGCGCCGGATCGCCGTCCCCGGAACAATGACGAGCGCGTTCCTTGCCCTGCAACTCTGGCTGGGAAAACCTGCGAAGGAATTTGAGTTTGTCGTCGTGCCGTTTGACCAGATTTTCGAGGCTGTCCGATCGGGGAAGGCGGATGTGGGCCTGATCATTCACGAGGGGCAGTTGACGTATCAAAACGAAGGGCTCGTTGTCTGCGAAGACCTCGGCGTGTGGTGGGGTCGCGAAAACGATGGCTTGCCGCTGCCGCTCGGCGGGAATGTGATACACAAGCGTTTCGCGCCCGAGGTTCGCAGCACGATTTCCGAAGTTCTCACGGCAAGCATTCAGTTCAGCCTGGATCATCGCGCTGAAGCAGTGCAACACGCGCTCCAGTTTGCGCGCGACATGGGCCGCGATCTTGCCGACAGGTTTGTTGGAATGTACGTAAACCATTGGACCCTGGACTATGGCAAGCGCGGACGGGAATCGATCCGCCGTTTCCTGCATCGCGGATTCGAGCAGGGGCTCATCCCACATCGGCAGGAGTTGGAGTTTGTGCACTGAGTGGGAATAAGTTTTTGAGAATCCTTTTGACTCACAAGGACATGGGAGTACGGTTGTCGGCATCACCGGAAGAACCACCTGATCCCGGTATTATTTTTTTCGCGGAATGAATGAACGAGACGCGACATCAACATCGGCTGATTTCGACAGCGGCGGGACCAAGCCCCGAGAGGGCATCACGGTCCTGCATGTCGACGATGACCCCAATGACACTGCGCTTCTGCAGGCGGCCAGCCGCAACGCGCGGGTCGACTTTCGTTTGCATAATGTCGAGGACGGCGAGCAGGCGATCGCCTACTTGAGCGACGCCCAGCAGGCGCGTGGGCCGATGCCATCCCTGGTGCTGCTGGACATGAAGATGCCGAGAGCGACGGGCTTGGAAATTCTTCAATGGATCCGAAAGCATCCTGACTTGAATCGGCTTCCAGTGATCGTCTTGTCGGGATCGGAACTTCAAGAGGATATTCGCAAGGCCTACGCCGAAGGTGCGAATTCGTATTTTGTAAAGCCTCTGGGATTTGATGCGCTCGTGGACCTGATCCGCAACATCAGCAGTGTTTGGCTGGCGGAGAAGGACGGCACGTCGGTGTAGATCTTCAAGGTGCTGAGCGTTGCGCCGCTTCAACGCGCGAACAGTGCACGTGTCCGGCGTGGTTTCAAGAGCTTCAAGGAACTCCCGGTGGTGAACCCGGCAACGCCCCGGGACTGACATCCGTTTTAGTGCGAATTGCTGAAGCCGCTTGCTTTGTGATGGAGTGGGCGGCACATGAAAACCCGTTTTGATTCCGCCTTGCACAAGCCCGTTTCGGGCAGCGGCGTTGTCGGGTTTTCTACGCAGAAGACCCGTTGGAAACCTTTCCATTCCAACGGCTTAGGCCGGAACGACACAGGCGACATTACCGAAAAGAATCGGTGTAAAGTGTTGATCCACAAGCAACTGCGGCAACTAATCATCTGGGGTGTTCACCCCGGTATGGAATCCGCTAACGCGTTAATGTCCCCTTCTGCCCAATTGTGTCGGGCGCTTGGGATTTTTATCTGATCGAAACCAAAGAACAAAAAGTCAAATGAAACACTCCATAGTTATCGCTGCGCTCGCACTCATGGCTACCGTGCCCAGTGCCCTCGCTGTTGCACCTCCCCCGAGCGTTCCCGATGCGGGAGCAAGCGGGCTCCTCCTCGCAATTGCCTGCGGCGGCTTGATGGTAGTCCGACGCTTTGTGTCTAAGCGCGACTAAACAAAGCACGACTGAGGATTCCCGCTGGAAAGCGGGAATCCTCGGTTTCGCTCCTCCAGAATTTTGATCACGGTTTTTCAGAAGGTTAGTTGAACTCTACGGACTCATGAAAACAATCCAGTCACTCCGGGCGCTTTTTCTCGGCCTACTTTTACCTTTCGCTACTGTTCCCACAACCCAAGCCATGACGAATGGCTGCTGCCTTGAACTCCCGGCCATTCCGAATAACGAGGCGGATGGTTTGGTAAAGGTCGCTTGGGGCAATCAACCTAATTTTCCAGGAGTTGCTCCGGAATTCAGCTGGTTTACCGTCGACATTCAGCCGGGCGGACCAGGCGTTCCAACGCCACCGATTCCCGCTGGCCGCTATGCCGCGTGGTGTTTCGATGTCGCGACCGAGCTCGCCCCGCCTCCCAATGGAATCCTCTTCGGCGGCTATTTGTTTTCCAGTTGCGATCCCTCCGTTGCGTTCAATCAGTACCTCCCCGGTCACCCGAACGTGCAAAAAGATGCCGCAACATGGAAACGCATCAATTACCTGATAAACCATCGGTTTCAAGCATGTGGTGGTCTTGTACCCCGGATGTGGGAAGTGCAACGCGCGATCTGGACGCTCATGGGTCAGCCCCTTACGACTGTTCCCAGTCCGCCGTATCCTCCTTATAGGGCTAACGTAGTTCAATGCCTGGTTGACAGTGCCATTGCGAATGCTCCGAGCTGGCAACTATCCTGCGGCGACAAAATCGCTGTTATTTACAACGTCGATGTAAACTGGGACACAGTCGCGCCTGAAGTTCAGCTTATCTTCCTTGAAGTCCCGTACTGCCCCCCGATCAGCTGCCCGCCCGACGTCACAGTTAATTGCGAACAGGTCGCAAGCGGCGCGCTCACGAACCTGACACTCCTCGGCCAACCCACCACCGATCCTTGCTGCCCGATCACAAATCGGTACGTTGATGTGATCACCCCCGGCAACTGCCCGAACAGCTACACGATCACGCGCACCTGGACTTCGATTATTTCCTGCGCAACGAAGACATGCGTGCAAACGATCACAGTCGTCGACAACACGCCTCCCACCCTGACGGTTCCCCAAGGTGCCGCTTTGGGATGTAATCCGACCCTCGTTCCGACCGACGATCTCATTCGATCCCTCGTGACAGCGACTGACCTCTGCGGCCAGGTGATCACCAACGTTTCACACATTGATGAACCGAACGGTTGTAGCATTACCCGCACGTTCACCGTGACTGCTGTCGACGAATGCGGCAACACCGCAGGTCCGAAGACAATCGTCTTCACGTGGAAGGTCGACAAGGAAGCTCCTGTTCTGATCGGTCTGCCCCCGGCAACCGCGACATATTCCTGTGAGATGCCGGTCCCTGCGGCTCCGACAGTCACCGCGCTGGACAACTGCGATACCAATCTCACGGTCCATTTCACCGAAACGCCCTCTGGCGACGCCTGCAGCCGCACCCTTACGCGTGTCTGGTCTGCGGTGGACGGCTGCGGAAACCCTGTTTCGTTCACCCAGGTAGTCACCGTTCGTGACACCACGGGTCCTGTGCTGACGATCCCCGACAATGTTGAAGTTGAGTGTGATTCCATCCCTGAAGTCGGCATCGCCACCGCGACCGACAACTGCGACAGCAATCCTGTCATCACATTCGTTGGCGAAACCAACATGCTCCAGAGCTGCACGAACTTCCTGCTGCGCACCTGGAAGGCAGTGGATGCTTGCGGCAATCCTTCGTTCAAGACCCAGACCATCACATTGGTCGACACCACGGCGCCTGTGCTCGACGGCGTCCCGGATGATGTAGCGGTCGAATGCACGGATGTGCCCGCAGTTCCGGAAGTGACCGCGACGGATGCGTGTGACACGAACACGATCGCTGTCATCTTCAGCCAGTTGCGCACCAACGGCGACTGCACCAACAACTACACGCTTCTGCGCACCTGGATTGCCACGGACATCTGCGGCAACTCCGTCACCAACACGCAGACGATCGTCGTGACGGATACAACAGAGCCTGTGATTACCGCGCCGGCCGACCGGACAGTCGAGTGCGGCCAGTCCTGGGCCTTCGGAAATCCGACGGCAACCGACACTTGCGGCAAAGCCGTTGTGACCATCCTCGGCACCGAAACGAATCGCACGGGCTGCGGTTTTACGGCCACGCGCACATGGGTCGCGACCGACGCCTGCGGTAACACTGCGACAGCGACACAAACGGTCTCGGTTGTTGATAACACTCCTCCCGTGATCACGTGCAGCCCGAACAAGACGGTTGCCTGCGGCTCAGCCCTGTCGTTCGACGCTCCGACGGCGACTGATAATTGCGGCACAGTCACGATCAAGATCATCAGCACTGTGACAGCAACGAACAAATGCGTCGTCACATCCACGCGCACCTGGAAAGCCACAGATGCTTGCGGCAACGTTGCGCAATGCAGCCAGACGCTGACCAGCGATTGCGGATCACTCTGCGTCAAGAAGGTCTTCAAGTTCGACGGCAGCACGTCGTCCTACGGAACCTGCGGAAACGTCCGCACCTACACGGTCAACGGCCTCTCAGTCCGCGTTAGCGCATTCAGCCGCGTGAAATCGACCGGCGCATGGGCAACGGCGTTCCTCGGAGCGTATAGCGGCGGGCTTGGCGTGACCGACACCAGTGAAGGCACAGGTTCCGGCAACTCGCACACGGTTGATAACATTGGCCGCGACAACTTTGTCCTGTTCGAATTCTCGGAGCCCGTCGCTGTCAAGAAGGCGACCCTCGGCTACGTGGTTGATGACAGTGACTTCATGCTCTGGGTCGGCAACTTCGCCAATCCTTACGCCAACCACATGACGCTGAGCGATGCCCTTCTGGGAAGTTTCTCGCATGTTGAGACAAACCTGACGGGCAGCTCCTCGGCCCGCACGGCCCTGTTCAACAACGACGACGTCGTCGGGAATGCGTTCGTCGTGGCAGCACTGCCGGGCACGAGCTGGTGCGATGATCAATTCAAGATCTCGATGCTCGAGATTTGCCAGAGCACCTGCGAACCGCCTCCTCCTCCATGCTCGGGAAGCATCTGCGGCAAGATCCTTCGCGACTGCAATGCCGACGGATCGCTCTACGGCGAAGAAGGCCTGGAAGGCATGACCGTCAAGTTGCGCAATTCGGCTGGAACGATCGTGGGTTCCACAATGAGTGAGCCCGATGGCGAGTTCTGCTTCAGCGGCCTCAGCGCCGGATCCTACACGGTTGAAGTCGTCCCTGGCGACTACTGCCAGACCTACGACCCCGATTCATACAAGAACGACAAGACCACGGTTACGCTCGGTGCGTGCGAGGCGAAGAGCGGCATCAAGTTCGGTTACACGGGAACAGATGCTTCGGTTTACCTGGTCAAGACTGGTCCGGCCACCGCCAAGGTGGGCGAAACCATCACGTTCAAGTTCGCCGTGACCAACACGGGCAACACCTGCCTCTACGGCGGCATGAGCATCTATGATCCGATGCTGGGCGGAACGATCTGGCAGCAGAGCCCTGTTGTTCCGGGCGAAGGATTCGTCATCACCAAGACCTACACGGTGAAATCCACCGATCCAAAACTGTTGTGCAACACAGCGACTGCCATCGGCCACCCGCCGACCGGTTACGCGGTGAAGCATCAGTCCAGCTGGACAGTATCCATCAGCAATGTTGCGTCGCTGCCGAAGCCGAACTGCCCAGTGGTGCAATCCGGCAACTGCTACGTGAAGCTGAACTTCAGCGGCATCTCTGGGTGCACGAGCTTCAAGATCAAGCGCTCCCTGACGTCGGGTGGACCTTACACCGTCATCAAGAGCGGTTATACCTCGACCAGCTATACGGACACGACCTGCGACAACGGGAAGCTGTATTACTATGTGATCTCCTGCATGGTGAACGGCGTCGAAAGCCCGAACTCGGATGAGGCATGCGCGGTGCCGAGCGCCGGATTGCCGAGCCCGTGGCAGACCCGCGACATCGGTAATGTCGGCTTGTCAGGCAACGCCAGCTACGCCTCCGGCACGCGCAAGTTCACGCTCATCGGTTCCGGAGAAGACATCTGGAACGGTTCGGATGAATTCCGCTTCGCCTACCAGGTCGCCAGCGGCAACTGCACCATCGTGGCCCGGGTGGCCAGCGTTGGAAACACCGACCCATGGGCGAAGGCCGGCATCATGATCCGTGACAACCTCACGTCCGGATCGGAGCACGCCTCACTGTTCGTGACGCCTGGGAATGGTGTTGCGGCCCAATACCGCGACAACACTGGCGGCAGCAGCGAAAACGTGAACACCACCGGCCTATCGGCGCCTTACTGGGTGAAGCTGATTCGCAGTGGAAACACATTCACTGCCTATCGCTCAGCGAATGGATCTTCCTGGACCCACATCGGATCCAAGACGATCTACATGTCGAGCACCGTCTACATCGGCCTGGCGGTCACCAGCCATAAGGACGGCACAGCGTGCACGGCCACGTTTGATAACGTGACGGTCTCGCCTTAACCACCAACGAATGAACAACGCCCCCGGCTTTCGAGCCGGGGGCGCTTTGCAATGAAGCAACGCGCAATCATCGGAATTTGCCTCGGGGTTCTTGTCATCGGCTGCTATCTGGCATGGCGATCCACCCCGGCCACAGCCCCGATCGAACCTTCGGTGGTTGCATTGGAAAACGAAAAGCAAATAGAGAAAGTCGAAGCCGCGGTGCCTGTGATCCCAGCTGACGGGTCCGAGCCGACCGCCGCAAATCTTCCGCAGACGCAATTGTTGCGGGATGTCCTGACCGCCATTGAAGGCGTGCAATCCACGGCCGACGCACTGGAGCGCGAAGCTCGTCTGGCGAAGGCCGCTGCTGAAGTTGCTGTTGAGGATATTCCTGAAGTCATGGCCTTCCTTTGGAACAAGGAACACATTTCTACACATGGGGATGAGCTGCGCAAACGATTGCTGCAGCGGTGGGCCGAACTGGATCCGAAGGCGGCCGCAGAATGGGTTAAGAACCAGCCGCAGGACGCGCGGCAAACCGATGCCATGAGCCGCATCGCGGGAATCTGGAGCGGCCAAAATTTTGAAGAGGCAAATGCCTGGGCGGGTGCGCTTCCCGAAGGCGACCTGAGGAACGAAGCGCAGGCCCATATCGCGTACGAGGTCGCAACGACCTCGCCCATGGACGCAATGCAGCTGGCGGTGGCGATGCCACCCGGGGCAACGCGCGATGACCTGCTTGCGCATGTGGCGAGCATGTGGGCGGCGGCAGATTCGGCAGGCGCGCTGGCCTGGACCAAACAGATTGAAGATGTGGAACTGCGCGAGCGATTGCTCGTGAGCGTAATCACTGCGATGGGCAATGCCACTCCCGCTGAAGCCGCGAAACTCGCGCTGGAGCTGCTGCCGCAGGGCAGAAACCAGGAGGACGCGGTGATGTCGCTGATCCAGGTTTGGGCGCAGCGCGAGCCCGAAACGGTCGCACAATGGGTGGCCAGCTTTTCCGTTGGAGAGCTGCAGCAAACGGGCGTGCAGAACCTGGTGAAGATCTGGGCGGATGCGGACATGCAGCGCGTGGGGCAATGGCTGAATGGTTTGGGAGAAGGCGCTGTTCGCGACGCCGGCATTTGCGCGCTCATCGAGAAGATTCTGCCTCAGGATCCAAAAATCGCGGCTGATTGGACGCGCAGCATCAGCGACGTCAAATTGCGCCAGCAGGAAATTGAGAATCTTGGCGAGGTGTGGCTGACCATCAATCCAGCGGCTGCGCGCGAGTTCCTTGAAAAGGCGCCCATTACTCCAGAAGCCCGCCAACGCCTGCTTCAGCCCCCTGCACCTGCCTCGGCGTAAAAGCTGGAATCCGCCTCCTGCCTGAGTAGGCAAGTTCCCCGTCGCATTTTCCCCGGATCGACTTACGGTTACCTCGAGATTTCGGAGGAACTAATGCCGTGGACACGTTCGCAGGGATGGCTGCTGCGCTTTGCGCAATTCAGCGGCATCGCGCTGGTGTGCATTGGGACGGTCGTGCTCTGCGGCTGGGTCGCGAACCTTCCCGGTCTTGCGAGCTGGACCGCAAGCGGGAGCCCCATGAACCCCCTCTCTGCCCTGTTGTTCATGCTCGGCGGCATGACACTGTTGCGTCGGACGGCGCGCCTTCGGAAGGAAGGACGCGATTGGTTTTCGGGGATCGCCTCAGCCATTCTGATCGTCGGTGGCGCCATCAAGTTCGGTGAATGCTTCGGATGGCAAAGCACCGCCGCGGCCGCCTTGTACCAGATGCTCAACGGGATCAATGCGGGTTTCCCTACGCATGAGATCGCGACCGCCAGCGCCCTGGGTTTTGTTCTCTGCGGGTTGGGCCTTGGATTGATGGATTATCGAACCTCCGCAGGATACGGCCCGGCGCGGGCATGCCTCCTGGCGAGCCTGTTCCTCAGTCTTCTGGCACTCGTCGGTTACGCATTCCGGGTCCTGCCACTCTACAGCATCGGTTCAACAATCCCCATGCCCCTCGCATCAGCAGTGAGTCTGGGATTAATCAGCGCGGGCGGACTTGCAGCGCGGCCAGATTCCGGCTTCATGCGGCTGATCACTAGCGATACCACTGCGGGGGCAACCGCGCGGCGTCTCCTGCCAGCGGCGTTGTTGATTCCGCTGATCCTCGGCGCAATCCGTTTCACAGGAGCGCGGCATGGCGTTCTTGAATCGGAATTCGGCACATCGCTTTTTGTCGTCGCAAACATCGTGCTGTTTGCGCTGCTGATCTGGTGGAACTCGCGGATGTTGTTCGCCGCTGAGCAGGAACGGACCCGGGCCGAACGCCGGCTCGCCGTGCAATATGGAGTCACACGCATCCTGGCCGAAGCAACCGATGTGAGTGCCGCGATGCAATCGATCGTGCGATCCATCTGCGATTGCATGGGCTGGGACGTGGGGGAGGTGTGGCGCGTTGATGATAACGGGAAGTTGATCCGTTGCGAACACGTTTACACCCGCTCACTCGAATTTGATCATTTCGCGGAAATCACCTGCAGGCTGGCGTTGTCGCAGGGAACCGGGCTTCCAGGGCGCTCATGGGAAAAGCGTGAAGCGATATGGCTCGCGGACATCAACAGCAGTTCGCAGCAGTTCTCCCGCGCGATTGCTGTCACTGAAGCAGGATTGCGCAGCGCCATCGTTTTTCCCATCCGATTCAATGGAAGCGTGTGCGGCGTGTTTGAGTTCTTCAGCGCCCGTTCGCAGCAGCCCGACGACGCATTGCTGCAGACGCTCACTGCGATCGGCTATCAGATTGGGCAGTTTGCCGATCGCAAGCAGGCCGAGGATCAGTTGAAACGGACCAGCGCCGACCTTGCGCGTTCGAACACGGAACTGCAGCAGTTTGCTTACGTCGCGTCGCACGATTTGTCAGAACCGTTGCGCATGATCGTCAGCTACCTGCAACTTCTTGTTTCCCGCCACCGGGCCCGCCTGGACGCAGAGGCGATGGAGTTCATCGGGTATGCAGTCGACGGCGCCGAACGCATGCAGAAGCTGATTCACGATCTGCTGGCTTATGCCCGCGTGGATAGCAAGGCGCGGGAGTTTCAACCGACAGACTGCAACCAGGTTCTGGCGGGAGTGCTGTTAAACCTGAAGGTAATCATCGATGAAACGGCGGCCGCCATTGAACACGAAACGTTGCCCACGGTGTTGGGCGACGCCATTCAATTGACCCAGGTCTTCCAGAACCTGATCAGCAACGCCATCAAGTTTCGAGGTCCGCGGCCACCGCACATTACGATTTCAGCTGAACCGCGAGAGGGTGAATGGCTATTCAAAGTGGCCGACAACGGAATCGGGATTGATGCCCGAAATTTCGAGCGCGTCTTTGTGATCTTCCAGCGACTGCATACGCGGCAGGAATATCCCGGCACGGGAATTGGGCTGGCGATTTGCAAGAAAATCATCGAGCGGCATGGAGGAAGGATCTGGGTGGAGTCCGAGCCGGGGCAGGGAACCACTTTTTGGTTCACAATTCCCGCGCGAACGTAAGGGCGGGCCGCCGCGCATGTCCCTTAAGTGCTGGAGCGCACGCCGGAGCGCAGCCTTCAAGTTGCTTGAACGTGACGAATGCGAGAGTGTTGGAATTGTCGGCGCGCCTCACTCCACGCGCGCTGGAGCGGCAGGAATTCCGCGCGCCTGGAAGGAAGGTATCCTGCCCATGTCCGCCGCCGCAGCCGAGCTTATAGACTTCGCCCAATACCCGACTTCAACATGCGATGCACTCGCTTGAAACAACCCGGATGCCATCCGAGCAGAACCTGAAAGCTTTCGCCCCGCAGATTCGCGCTCTGCTGGTCGAGGACAATCCTGCCGACGCCCGTCTCATTGAGGCAATGCTCAGCGAAGCCGAGGGCGGCTCATTTCGCCTCGAGCGAGTCGACCGCGTCAGTCGCGGCATAGAGCGGCTTCAGCAGGGAGGCATTGACGTCGTGTTGTCCGACCTGTCGCTTCCCGACAGTCACGGCCTTGAGACATTCACTCAACTCCATGCCGCAGCGCCGCGGATTCCCATCATCGTTCTGAGCGGGTTGAGCGACACGACCATCGCCGTCAAAGCGGTGCATGAAGGCGCGCAGGATTTTCTCGTGAAAGGTGAGGTGGATGGCCGGCTCCTCGCGCGTTCCATTCGTTACGCAATCGAACGGAAGGCCATGTCCGAGCAATTGCATCGCTACGCAGATGAACTTCGCAAAAAGAACGCCCAACTTGAGGCGGACTTCAGCATGGCGCGTGAGATCCAGCAGATCTTCCTGCCGAACCAGTATCCTACGTTTCCGCAGTGGGAAACCCCTGAGCGGAGCGCCCTTGGTTTTTCGCATCGATACTTGTCGGCCGAAGCCGTCGGCGGGGATTTCTTTGATTTCTTCGCGATCAACGATTCCACATGCGGCGTGTTGATCTGCGATGTCATGGGCCATGGGATGCGGGCGGCGCTGATCACGGCAATCATGCGGGGCCTGATCGAGGAGTTGATGCTGACGGCGGGAGACGCGGGCCGGTTTCTCACGGAGATCAACCGCAGTCTGCGTGCGATTCTGCGGCAGACGCGGGAGCCGTTTCTTGCCACGGCTTTTTACGGCGTGCTGGACGTTGGGGCAGCCGAAATGCGCTTTGCCAATGCTGGACATCCGAGCCCGTTTTTCCTGAGTTGGAACCGCCGGCTTGTGGAGCCGTTGAAACATTTCGATGCGCGACATGGGCCTGCGTTGGGATTGTTTGAGCGATCGGTTTACCCGACGTGCAGGATTGAATTGAGCGGACGTGATCGGCTGATCCTGTTCACGGACGGCATTTACGAAGTGAACAACGAAGCCGGCGAAGAGTGGGGCCAACAACGGTTGCTGGAAATGGTGCAATCTGGATTGGATTCGCCGACTGAAAAGATTTTTGACGACCTGTTGCGGGAGGCGCAGCGGTTTTCGGGCACGAGCACTTTTGAAGATGATGTCTGCCTCGCGGGCGTTGAGGTGCGCGCCCTGATGACGCATGGAACTTAGGCCGGGAGCCGGGTTTGACCCTAATGCCGGCGGGGCAAACTGCGGTTATGTTCAACACATGCAGCAGCCTGCTCTCACCCGTTTGCTCGTGCGAAATGCGCGATCGCAAAAGTTCCTTAAAGCCGCCGGGGGGTGGACAAAAGAGGCTGAGGCTGCATGGAATTTTCCGAATCCCGTCAATGCCATCCACACTTGCATGGCAAAGGGATTGCGCCAGGTGGAGTTGGTGGTGCGGTTTGAAGGCGACAGCGGCGACCGCCGCCTGGTGGTGAATTGCCGTTGAACGTTGGGCGGGTGAATTGTTCAGGCCGCAGTTCTCTTGCGTTCACCGAACAACGCGGTTCCGATCCGTACAATCGTCGCGCCTTCCTCGATCGCCAGTTCAAAATCCCCGGACATTCCCATGCTCAAGTGCGGGAGGGGCGCGCCGAGAACGTCTTCGCAACGCTGTTTGAGTTCCCGCAGTTGCCGAAAGATCGGCCGCAATCGCTGCGCGTCTGTCGTGTAAGGCGGAATCGTCATCAGCCCATGAATTTCCAGTCGCGGCAGGGCATTGATCGAAGCCAGGTCGGCGAGCAGCTGTTCTGAACGGTAGCCAAACTTGCTCGCCTCGCCCGCCAGATTTATTTCCAGGAGAATCGGCATCCTGCGTGCGGCCTGGTCGCAGCGCTTGTTGATTTCCTCCGCAAGAGGGAGGCTGTCGACGCTTTGAATCATCTCAAACAGTTGCACCGCCTCGCGTACCTTATTCGTTTGCAGGTGGCCGATCATGTGCCATCGGACCGACGCCGTGCAGAGGGGGATTTTCGAGCGGGCTTCCTGCACCTTGTTTTCGCCGATGAACCTTATTCCGAGCCTGGCGGCTTCGTTTACCGCTTCAGGAGGCTGTCCCTTTGAAACGGCGAGCAGCAGGACGCCCGAGGGTTCCCGGGCGCTGCGTTCGCACGCTTCGCGAATGCGTTGTTGAATCGATTCAAGGTTCTTGTCCAAACTCACGAGGCAATCGTAGATCGACCATTGCGGATCGTAAATGCCTATGAACTACTGGCTCGTGAAACAGGAACCCGAATCGTATTCGTGGGAAGACTTTGTGGGAGACGGGAGGACTGCCTGGACGGGGGTTCGGAATTTCCAGGCGCGAAACAACCTGCGCGCGATGAAACGCGGCGACCTCGTTTGCTTTTATCACAGCGTTTCTGAAAAGCAGGTAATGGGCATCGCCCGCGTCGATAGGGAAGCGTATGCCGATCCCACTGCGGATGAGGGAGATTGGTCCTGCGTGGATCTCAAACCCGTCAAACCACTGAAGAAACCCGTGACGCTGGACACAATCAAGGGCGACAAGGCATTGCAGACGCTTCCATTGGTCAAGCAGTCGCGACTCTCGGTCACCCCGATGAATGAAGCGCAATTTGCGCGCATTCTGGAACTCGGCGGCACGAAGGCCTAAAAGACCAACGATTTCCCCTTGCAGAACGGTAAAACAGGAGTAAAAACGCTGATGTAGTCGTTTTGATTGGGAATGTTAGGGTCCGGTAGAAGCACACAATCAAATCTCGGTTCCTCACCAATTAGTTGTGCTTTGGGAATAACTTTTGCCCATATGTAGTGGTTTTTCACTTTACTGCTCTGGGCAGCTTTGAAAGTGTAGGCGCCAATGTATCTCAAAAACTTAACCGTTTTAGGATTCAAGTCCTTCGCGGACAAGACTTCCCTCAATTTCGAACCGGGAGTGACAGGAATAGTAGGCCCCAATGGGTGTGGTAAGTCCAATGTGTCAGACGCTATACGTTGGGTACTGGGAGAACAGTCGGCCAAGGCGTTGCGTGGTGGCGAGATGGCGGACGTTATCTTTAACGGAACCGACGGCCGAAAACCGCTCAGCATGGCTGAGGTGTCGATCACCCTGGGGGATGTCGACGAGGAACATCTCCGCGCGGCCGGGGTGGAGGTGTCCTATAGCGAGGTGACCGTCACCCGCCGGATTTTTCGCGATGGCGGAAGCGAGTATTTCATCAACAAAATCCCCTGCAGGCTTAAGGACATCCAGCAGCTTTTCATGGGCACGGGCATGGGCAAGACCAGCTACAGCATTCTGGCGCAGGGGCACATCACGCAGATTCTTTCCAGCAAGCCGGAAGACCGCCGTTTAATTTTCGAGGAAGCCGCGGGCATCACGAAGTTCAAGGCGCAAAAGAAGGAATCGCTGCGGAAGCTCGAATACACCGAACAGAACCTGTTGCGTGTCGCCGACCTGATCAAGGAAGTGAAGCGCCAGATCGGATCGCTCCAGCGCCAGGCGGGCAAGGCACGCCGATACAAGGAACTGGCGCAGAAGCTCCAGCATCTCGATACCCAGCTCGCGCGGCATCAGTTTGACCAACTGCAAACTGAGATTTCGGAGCGCCAGGACGCGGCCGAGCGGCTGCGCGGGGAAATCGAGGAAGGCTCCGCGAATGTGCTGCGTTGCGAGGACGAGATTCTTCAGTTGCGCGCGCGCCTCTCCGAATTGGAGCACGAGATCGCGGCGATGCAACAGCGCGGTTTGGAGCTGAAAGGCGAAGCCGATCGTCATGAGAGCCGGATTCATTTTAACGAGGAACGCTTGCGCGAGTTGGAGTCGCAAAACTCCCGCGCGCTGGCTGAAATTGCGCAGGCTGAAGAGCGGCGCCAGGGAGCTGCGGATGAGCTGACCTCGATCACCGAACGGCTAGCAGTGAGTGAAGCGGCCATGGCGCAGCATCGCGAAGCGCTGGAGACGCGGCAGGAAACATTGCGGCAGGTGGAAAACGAACTGCGGGAGCGGCAGGAGGAATTGCGGCGCGCGCAGTCGGCTGCATTCAGCGCAGCGCAGGATTTGACCCGCGTTCGCAACGAAATCACCGCGCTGGACCTGCAGAAGCAGGGTAATACGGTGCGGCTCGAAAAACTTTCCGCGGAAAAGATCCAGCTCGAAGAAGAGCGGAATCGGCTGGAGGTGAGGCTCGAGGAGTTCGCGCTGAACGTCGAAGCCGAGAAGTTAAACGTGCAGACGACCCGCGGCACCGTCGAGGAACGCCAGCAGCGCTTGCGGGAAATCCAGGAGGAACTGAATCGCGCCGCGCAGGAACAGGAGAAACTGCTGCACGCGCAGGCCGACAAACGTTCGCGCCTCAATGTTCTCGAACAACTTGAAGGATCGCACGAGGGATTCAGCGCGGGTGCGTTGGCGGCTTTGCGACGCTCGCAATCCGTCATTGGATCGCTGGCGGAACGCATTCGGGTTCCCGACCAGTTTGTTACCGCCATTGAAAATGCGTTGGGACACCACCTTCAGATCGTGCTGACCGAGCAGCCGGAATCCGCCCAGCAGATTCTGGCGGATCTCACGACCAGCAAAGCAGGACGCGCGAGCGTGGCTGCCCTTTCGGTGCAGGTGCCCGAAGCGCAACTTGCGTTTGCAGGGGACATGGCGCCGGGGAGCGACGCGGATGCGCTCGAAACCCGGCTGACCAAGGGCGAAGTCGTGCACGCGTTGCAGGTCGTGAAGGCGGAGCCTCAGGTGGAAAAGCTGATCAACAGCCTGCTTGAGCGCACGTTTATCGCGCCCGACCTTTCGTCCGCGACGAAGCAGTTGCAGAACGGGCACGCGGGCTGCGATTTCGTCACGCTTTCGGGCGATCTATTGAACCGCCACGGCATCTACACGGGCGGCTACCTGAACGGCGCGGGCAACGGCAAGGCGCCTTCGAGCATCCTTGGACGCAAAAACCAGATCGCAGAACTGCAGATTGCCCTCGCGGAATTGCAGGAGCAGGTTGCAGACGTGAGCCGCAGGAAGGGCGCGCTGCAAGGGGAGCAAACTGAACTGCAGGCGAGCCTTCAACAGGCGCAAACGGAATTGCGCCAGCAGGAGGTCGCCATAGCGACAAGGCAGGGGGAATTCACGGCGCTTGAAAATTCCCGCCGGCTGCTGCACCAGAAAATTGATACGGTTGTTTATGAAGTGCAAAGCCTGGCGGACGGTGAACGCGAGGGCATGGAGAAGCGTTCAGCACTCGCGACGCGGGCCGGCGAGTGTGAAGCGCGCGAGCGTTCCAGCCAGGAACAAGTAAGTTCACTGACAACCCTGCTCGAGGAGTTGCGCCAGGGACGCGATTCCGCCACGGCGGAGTTGAACGAAAGCAAAGTGGGCCTGGCAGGCGAGGAGCAGTTGTTCGCGTCGTTTCGCCAGCAGAAGAACACGCTCGAGAACCGCATTCGCGAACTCGGCCAGATTGTTGAATTGCGGCGCTCCGAATGCGCATCGTTCCTCGGCCGCCGCGAACAGGCGGAACAGGAAATCGAGACTTCGCGCTCGCATATCAACCGCCTTCAGCACGACCGCGAGCAGGTCAACGCGCAGGTTGCGGAATTGCTGACGCAGAAACAGGCGCAGGATGCTGATGTCTCAACCCGTGAGGAGGACCTCCGCGACCAGCGGCGAAGGCTCAGCGACATTCAGCAGCAGCGCGGCACGATCGAAGTCGAGCTTGCGCAGAAAAACATGGGTGTGCAGAACCTGCGGGAACGGATTCAGCAGAAGTATCACGTCAACCTGGACAACGTCCGCAGCGAATGCATCACCATCACCATTGCCGATGAAGGCCAGCCGCGCGTCGAGACGCTATCGCCCGAGGAGATGGCCGCCGCCGGTGCAGCGACAGATTGGACTGCGGTTGCGCAGGAAGTGGAAGGGCTGCAGAAGCGGCTCGACGAGATGGGGCCTGTCAACCTTGTGGCCATTGAGGAATACGAGGAAACAGAGCAGCGTTATGAGTTCCTGACGAAGCAGCATGAAGACCTGGTCCAAGCCAAGGCGCAGTTGCTTGAAGTCATCAACCGCATCAACACCCAGACGCGTGAGATGTTCAAGCAGACGTTCGAACAGATTCGCGACAACTTCCGCGCCATGTTCACGGAGGTCTTTGGCGGCGGCAAAGCTGATTTGATCCTGGTCGATGAGAACGACGTGCTGGAAAGCGGCATTGATATTGTGGCGAAGCCGCCGGGCAAACAGCTGCAAACGATCTCGCTGCTTTCCGGCGGCGAGCAGACGATGACAGCAGTGTCGCTGCTGTTCTCAATCTACCAGGTCAAGCCAAGTCCATTCTGTGTGCTGGATGAGTTGGACGCACCGCTCGACGAGTCCAACATCAACCGCTTCATCCGCGTGTTGCAGCGCTTCATCACGGAGTCGCAGTTCATCATCATCACGCATAACAAGCGGACGATCGGCATGTGCGATGTGTTGTACGGGGTGACGATGGAGGAACATGGCGTGAGCAAGATCGTGAGCGTGAAGTTTCACAAATCGCAGGTGAAGGATCTGACCCCGGAACCCGCAGGCGAAGGAAAGCCGCTGGTGCCTCCGCCGGCGTCCGCGCCCATGGCGCCGCCAGTTGAGCAAACAGTGCCCGCCTGAGCAACCGCCTGCGCAAACGGCCTGCTCTATTCGCGTCGATCCGGCCCATCAGCCAAACGTTTCGCCGTCGCGCGCAGGTGGCGCGTGACATCGCGATGAAGGTCCAGCAAGTCTGTCCGCATCCGAAGCAATTGCGCGGCGCGCTCCGGATTCGGTGCATGATTGGAAGCCACCAACGCGAGGTGTGTTCCGTAGTTCAGGGCTTCAACCTGCGTCAACAGGACTTCAAATTCGAACTCGACTCCGGATGCAGCCAGCAGCGCGTCCTGCTTGGTTTTTGCAATCGCCTTCCGCGTCGCGGTTTCCCCGGGCGGCAGCACCAGCGCGCCGGATTGTTTTCCCATTTGTACCACCATGTTTTCCAGCGTCGGAACGTGCTCTGCCGCTGTTTTCGAAATGCTTTTTACAAGCTCCTCCAAGGCGTCCGATTCTTTCTTGATCAGCAGCAGTTTGCTCAAATGCTGTTCCTCGCTGAGCAATTGGTGGAGCAGGAGAATGCAATCGAGATGCGAGGACTCTCCCCCCGCGCGAATGGATGTTTCATCCGGGGACCGCGTGCAGCCGGCGATCAGGAACAGTGCAGCAAGAAGGCAGAACAGCGAGAGTCGAAGGGTCATGCAGGATGTTCGGTCGCCGGTGCCAGGGGCTCAATGGGCTGTTTAGCGGACCGGGAAAAAGAAATGTTCGATGCACGAACAGCGAGGCCGCGTCGCTTTATCGAGGGAAGCACCGGTTTTTACAGTCCACCCTCAGAAATTTTTGAGTGCCACACCAGATTTCTCCTAGCATTTCAGCTATGGGGTCTTATCCTACGCTACCGTGACTGTAGACATGTTTAAGGAAGAGATGGCGCAAGCCATGAAGGCGTATGAGATGTATGTCATTTGCATCGAGAAGACGCCGGAAGAGTTCCAGGCCTCTTTGGTTTCTCTGCTTGTAAAAGCACTGAAGGCTTTTGAAACCCGGGGACCGCAATTGCGCCACGGGATTGCCTTGGACAAACACATGACGGTCATCCTCAGCCAGAGCGACGGCCCCCGGCCGTTGTGCGGCATTTATTTCAACCTGCATTCACCCTACCAGAAGCCGGCACCGGCTCGCCCGGGCAAGCCTGTCGTGCAGGCGATTGGCGACGGCCGTCAGAGCGCGGAAAGCTGATTTAGCCTGGGATTTGAAAGTCCCAGGACTCCCGTGGTCAGTGGCAGGGCGCGCCGCATTGCGCCACATGACGCAATGCGTGGTCCACGAGCACCAGGGCAGCCATGGCTTCGACCATCGGCACAGCGCGTGGCAGAACGCAGGGATCGTGGCGCCCGCGGCCCTTCAAGGTCGTATTCTGCAGATCGGTATTCACAGTATCCTGCTCGGTCATGACGGTCGCCACGGGCTTGAACGGCACTCGAAGATAAATCACTTCGCCGTTCGAGATTCCACCCTGGATCCCGCCCGAACGATTCGAAGTCGTGAAGACCCTGCCGCCTTCCGCGCGGATCGGATCGTTGTGCTGCGTGCCTGTTAGCAGGATGCTGTCAAAGCCCGACCCGAACTCAAAGCCACGCGACGCAGGAAGGCTCAACATGGCTTTTGCCAGATCAGCTTCCAGACGATCAAAGACGGGTTCGCCCCAGCCAGCCGGAACACCCCGCGCGATGCACTCGACAATGCCCCCCACGGTGTCCCCGGCCGAACGCATCGCTTCAATCAGTGTGATCATGTGATCCGCTGCGGTGGCGTCGGGACAGCGAACGATGTTTGATTCCACCGCGGCAAACGTGACCGTTTCGGGATCGATCTTCGCCTTGATGTGCTGCACCTGCGTGACATAGGCGAGCACCTCGACATTGAAACGCTCGCGCAGAATCTTCTTTGCGACTGCGCCTGCAGCCACGCGTCCAATCGTTTCACGCGCGCTCGTGCGGCCGCCGCCCTGCCAGTTTCGGATTCCGTATTTCGCGGTATAGGTGTAGTCCGCGTGTGAAGGCCGAAACTTTGTTGCCATTTCAGAGTAAGCTTCCGGCCGCGCGTCCTCGTTCTTAACCCACATGGAAATCGGGGTTCCCAAAGTCTTTCCCTCAAAGGTGCCTGACAGGATTTGAACGGTATCCGACTCCTTCCGCGGCGTGACGATCCTAGATTGCCCGGGACGGCGGCGGTCAAGATCGGGCTGAATGTCCGATTCGGTCAACAGGAGCCGCGGGGGACAGCCATCCACCACGACGCCAACACCGCCGCCGTGCGATTCGCCCCAGGTGGTGATGCGGAACAGTTGACCGAAAGAATTAGCCATGGCCGGGAGTATGAGAAAAACCGCGATGAGGTCAAACTTCCGTATGTGGCTTCGACGTCTGCGCCCCGCCCCAGTGGCAGGAAGGCTTTGACCTGTTCTGGACCAATCCCTATGCTCCCGCCTCATTTATGAAAGTTCTCGTCTGTGACCCGATCTCGCCAAGGGGAATCGCTCTTCTGCAACAACGTCCCGAATTCCAGGTAACGGTTCTTCCCAAGCGCCTGTCCGAAGCCGAACTGCTTCCGCTGCTTTCCGATGTCTCTGCAATGCTCGTGCGGTCCGAGACGAAGGTGACGCGCAAAATCATGGAGGCCGCGCCGCAGTTGCGTGTGGTCGGCCGTGCCGGTGTTGGCGTCGACAACATTGACGTCGAAGCCGCGACGCAACGAGGCGTCGTGGTCATGAACACGCCCGGCGGAAATACCATCACGACGGCGGAACTCACGTTCACGATGATTCTGAGCCTCGCCCGCAAGGTGCCGCAGGCGCATGGATCGATGGTGGCGGGCAAGTGGGATCGGAAACTCTTTCAGGGCGTTGAACTGCATGGGAAGACGCTGGGTGTTTTGGGAATGGGGCGCATTGGCGGCGAGACCGCAAAACGGGCTCTCGCATTCGGCATGCGGGTTCTTGCCTACGATCCTTTCCTGACCGAGGCGCGTGCGAAGTCCATCGGCGTCGAATTGGTTGCTGAACTCGATGCTGTTTATCGCGACGCGGATTTCATCACGGTGCACATGCCTGTCACCGAGCAGACGCGCGGCATGTTGAACGCCGCTGCGTTTGCCAAGATGAAACCCAAGGTGAACATCGTGAATTGCGCGCGCGGCGAAATCATCGTCGATGAAGACCTGATCGCCGCGCTCGATTCAGGCAAGGTCGCCGGCGCTGCTCTCGATGTGTTTCATGCCGAGCCGCTTCCTGCGGATCATCCGTTTCGCAAGCACCCCGGCTTGATACTCACGCCGCACCTTGGCGCCAGCACGAACGAGGCGCAGGAGAAATGCGGTATTGAGGTGGCGGAGGTTGTTGCGGGATACCTGCTGACAGGGGAAGTCCGCAACTCGATCAACCTGCCCTATCTCGACGCCAAGACTTACGAGGAGGTGAAGCCTTACCTCACGCTGGGTGAAAAGCTCGGGAAACTGCTGGCGCAACTGGCCCCGCCGCAGGTGGACACGCTGCACATCACGTATGGCGGCAAGGCGCGGGAACTGCCGAACATCGATCCCATCACGCGCTCGATTTTGCAGGGATTTCTTTCTAGGGCGGCAGTGAAGGATTTGAACAACATCAACGTGCGGAGTGTGGCATCTACGCTGGGTGTCTCGGTTGAAGAGAAACGTTCCAGCGAGCCCGTGACGTTCAATGAATGGCTGCATGTGCAGGCGTTCAGCGCCGGAAAGAAAGTGATCTCCGCGGGCGGCACGTTCTTTGGTTCGCCCGAAAACCCGCGCATTGTCCGCGTGTTCAGCCAGCCGACTGAAATTGTGCCTTCGGGCGTCGTGCTGTTATTGAATAACAAGGACCGGCCTGGGATCGTGGGTTACCTGGGATCCCTGCTGGCAAAGTACAACGTAAACATTGCCAGCATGAGCCTCACCCGGGATACTGCGGGCGGATTTGCCCTGACCGCTTTAAATTTGGATAGCGTCCCGCCGAATGACTTCATGGACGAGATTCGAAAAGATCCGGACATCAGCAACGTGATGGTGGTTAAACTGTAGAATTGTGGTAGACTGACAAACTTTTATGAAAACATTAGCAGTATCTCTCGCGGTGCTCTGTGCGGCTGCGCCGTTGGCCTCAGCGGCCCCGGCAGAGGGAACAAACTCCCGTCCCGCATTGCGCGCGAGCGATCTATTCACGAACTCGATCGTCGCGAAGGCTGAGGGCGTGACCATTTCCCGCGCGCAGCTCGATGACGCCCTCACAGGCATTCGCACCGCCGCCGCGTCGCGCGGCCAGACGATCCCCGCCGAGCAAATCACCGCGCTGGAGCGGCAGATCCTGCAGCGCCTCATCCAGGTCCAGCTGCTCAATTCCAAAGCCACGGAAGCGGACAAAACCGCTGGCGCAGAAGCCGCCGAAAAACGCGTTGCTGACCTGAAGAAGCAGGCGGGTTCCGATGAATTGTTCTCCGCGCGCCTCAAGACCATTGGCCTTACCGAACCTGAATTGAAGGCAAAGATGAGCGAGGAGCTCACGGCTGAAGCAGTGGTGAAACGGGAGTTGAAGGTCGAGGTTTCCGATGAAGAGGTTAAGAAATATTTCGACGAGAATCCCGGACGCTTCGAAAAACCCGAGATGGTCCGTGCTGCCCATGTGCTGATCGGCACCACCGATCCCGCGACCCGCGCGCCCCTCTCTGATGAGCAGAAGGCGGCGAAGAAGCGCGTTGCGGAAGATGTCTTGAAGCGCGCCAGGGCGGGCGAGGACTTCGCGAAGCTGGCAAAGGAGTTTTCGGAAGATCCCGGATCGAAGGAAACGGGCGGTGAATACACGTTCCCCAAGGGCCAGATGGTGCCTGAGTTCGAAGGCGCCGCGTTCTCGATGAATACCAACCAAATCAGCGATCTCGTCACGACGCAGTTCGGGTATCACATCATCAAGACGCTTGAAAAGATTCCGGCGAAGAAGATCGAACTCGCTGAAGTTTCCACCGAGGTGAAGGAGTTCCTCACTGGACAGGCGATTCAGAAGCAGCTTCCTGAGTACCTCGAGAAGCTTGAAAAGGCGAGCAAGGTCGAGATCCTCGATGAACGCTTGAAGCCCGTGAGCGAGGGTGCCGCGTCGGCAACCGGCGCCCATGACCACACCGATCACACCGGCCACAATCACTGACCTGCGATTTGAACAAAGGCCCGGCTTGTCCGGGCCTTTTTCGTGTACGGGCCAGGCGGGGGGCAACCTTCGCGCGGCATACTCGTTGGCGCTTCGCGGCAATTCGACTTTGCGCGTGAAGCGTTGATCGGTACTTTCAGGCGTGAGCAAGAAGAGCGCAGCCATAGCAGAACTAATTCGGTCGTGTGAGGGAAGAAGCCGCGACGCGCACTATCTTGGCTATTTCGAATGCTTCAATCGACAGCTGTTCTTTGAGGCTCATGACGTCCTGGAAGAACTTTGGCTGAAGGACCGCACCAGCCCGAATTTTGCGTTTTACAAGGGACTGATCCAGCTGGCGGGAGCATTCGTTCACCTGCAGAAGACACGCCTGCGTCCGTCTGCAGCTCTGTTCCGGCTCGCCGAAGCAAACCTTCGCCAATATCCAGCAATGCACGAAGGATTGGATGTGGGCACGGTGCTGAAGCTGATTGAGCATTGGCTTGTCCTGCTCGAAGCCGGCAAGTTTGAGGTAAACCCGCTGGATCCGCGCAACCCGCCCCAGCTCGCGCCGCCTTTTGAAGCGGCTGGGACCTGAAATTCCATCTTGCGCCTTGACAACATTGCCGTTGCGTCTGTATTTTCTGTCCATACAGAAATGAATAAACTGTCGCCCGTTGAACAGAAATTTGTCCTGCATTGGGGGGAGATGGGAACACGGTGGGGAATCAATCGGACAGTCGCGCAAATTCACGCGCTGCTTTACATCGCTCCCGAGCCTCTAAACGCCGAAGCCATCGCCGAAACGCTCAACGTGGCGCGCTCCAACGTGAGCAACAGCTTAAAGGAACTTCAGGGATGGCGAATCGTGAAAATGGTGCATGTGCTCGGGGACAAACGGGATCACTTTGAATCGATGAAGGATCCGTGGGAAATGTTCCGCGTCGTTCTCGACGAACGCAAGCGCCGCGAGATTGATCCCGCCCTCGAGATGCTCCGCGAATGCATAGCGGAGGCCGAGAAGGACAAGGAAACCAGTGAGTTCACTGAGGAACGGTTAAAGACATTGCGCGATTTTTTCGAGGTTACAACAGCGTGGTACGCCCAGCTGCGCCAGTGGCCGACACAGGCTGTCGTTCGTTTTGTGAAGCTCGGAGACAAGGTGCTGAAGCTGCTGGGCATGAGCTGATTTTTTTTATTTCGGAATTCTGTGAATACAGAAAATACAGACAATACAGGGAGCGACAGGGGCAGCTGGCTTTTCTACGATGGTGACTGCGGGTTGTGTGTTCGTTGGGCTCGTCGGATTGAACCCGCGCTGACCCGCCGCGGTTATGTCGTCCTGCCCTTGCAAAGCGCAGAGGTGCGCCAGCGGTTGAACCTTGCCGAGCCGGAATTGCTGCGGGAAATGCGCGTGATCACGCGCGATGGCCGGATTCACGGCGGAGCGGACGCCATTATTCATCTTGCGCGCGCGTTTCCGTTCGGACGCTGCTTTGCGGCGATCGGCCGCATTCCCCTGATCAATGATCTGCTGCGCGCCGGCTACTGCCGGGTCGCTCAGAATCGACGTTGCAGTGGGGGTCGATGCCGCGTTCCAAATCGGAGATGCGACTGGATCGGATGGTTGCCGCTTTTGATTGCGGTCGCCGTTTTGATGCTATTTGGCTGGAAACTTCCCGCGTGGGTTTTCATGTGGACGTTGTGTGCCGCTCTCTTCGCGGGTTGCAAGTGGCTGGTTTTCTGGCGCGCCTGGTTAGGGAGTGAAAGGCCCGGAATTCTCCAAGGCGCTGGATTCCTGCTGGGGTGGATCGGAATGGATGCGCATGCGTTTTTCGACACCAACGCGATTGTTACTGCGCCGCGATTTCGTGAATGGCTGATCCCGCTGATTCGAACCATGGCTGGAGCGGTTCTCGTTTGGGGTGTGGCCGGTCTGTTGTCTGACACTCTTCCCTTGCTCGCGGGATGGATTGGAATGTTTGGCCTGATCCTGTTGCTGCACTTCGGGCTCTTTGCCCTGCTGGCCCAGCTTTGGCGGCGGGCAGGGGTGGATGCGCTGCCGCTCATGAGGGCTCCGCTCCTTGCAAAAACGCCTGGCGAATTCTCGGGCAGCCGATGGAACTCCGGGTTTCGCCAGCTTGCCCATGATTTTGTTTTCACGCCGCTGCGCGGCCGCGCGCAGCCGGCCTGCTCGTGTTTGCTGTCTCAGGCCTGGTTCACGATCTTGTCATTTCGCTGCCGGCCCGCGGCGGCTTCGGTTTGCCAACCGCGTATTTCCTGCTGCAAGGCGTCGGCGTCCTTATCGAGCACACACGGCGCGGAAGAAAACTGCTGCGCGGCTGGCATGGGCGCGTGTTTACAATTTTGGCCGCAAGCCTGCCGGTGTTCTGGTTGTTCCATCCACCGTTTATATACAACGTCATGCTCCCGTTCCTGAAAGCACTCCACGCGTTTTGAGAAAAATTATGAGACTGACAACATTGCTGCAAATTGCCGCTGTTCTCCACATCGGCCTTGTCTGGGCGGGTGCCACCATGCCGCGGACCGTCGGCCTTGCGGCTCACCTCAAAAACCTGCCGCCGTTCATTCGCAACCTCGTCTGGGTTTACTATGCGTTCGTCGGGTTGACGCTCGTCAGCTTCGCCGTTTTGACATTTCTCTTCGCGCCCCAGATCGCGGCAGGTGAGCCTGTGGCTCGCGCACTCTCCATAGTGATGGCGCTCCTCTGGACTGTTCGTATCGTTGTCGCGTTCCTTGTGTTCGATGCGCGGCCTTACCTCACCCATTGGTTTTACAAAGCAGGGTATCAAATCACGAATCTGACCTTCATCTATCTCGCAATTGTTTACGCGGTGGCTGCGTGGAAAGGGGGTGCGCTGTGATGCTCAACATGCCGCGCGTGCAGGGGATCATTGATCGAAGGATGCTGATCAATTTTCGTGTGACGCCGCAGGTGGCGCAGGCGCTTCTCCCACGGCCATTCCGTCCAAAACTCGTCCGCGGCTGGGCGATCGTCGGCATTTGCCTCATTCGTTTGAAACATCTGCGGCCGCAGGGTCTGCCCCGTGCATTCGGCGTGACTTCGGAAAACGCCGCTCATCGAATAGCGGTGGAATGGGAGGATCGCGGTGAACTGCGTGAAGGCGTGTTTATTCCTCGTCGCGACACCGCACAGCGGCTGAACGTGTTGCTCGGCGGCCGCGTCTTTCCCGGCGTGCATCATCTGGCGACGCTTGACGTCCGCGAGTCCGCGGGAGACTTCCAACTGCGGATGCGCAGTCACGATGGCGACGCATCTCTCAGCGTGGACGCGACCATCGCAGATCGTCTGGCTGAAGGATCGATCTTCACGACCCTCAAGGAAGCCTCTGATTTTTTTGAAGGTGGCGCAGCGGGATATTCACCAGCCCGCAAGACAGGCATTCTGGAAGGGCTCGAACTTAAAAGTCACGCATGGGCGATGACGCCCCTCCACGTGCGAAGCATCGAATCGAGTTTTTTTTCTAACCGAACACGTTTCCCCGCCGGATCGATGGCATTCGACAACGCACTCTTAATGCGGGGCATTGAACACGAATGGCTTCGGCCGCCGATTCTCCGTACCGGAGTTGCAAACGCTTTATGAACACCCCACGCAAGATCGTGCTGGCGGGAGGAACGGGATTTCTCGGCCAAGTGCTCGGCGAATGGTTCGCCGCAAAAGGCTGGCCGGTTGTGGTTTTCACCCGCCATCCGGGAAACCAGGAAAGGGCACGAGAGGTGCGATGGGACGGGTTGACTTTGGGACCGTGGGTCCAGGAACTCGAGAACGCGGAGGCGGTGATCAATCTCAGCGGACGTTCGGTTAATTGCCGGTACGGGCGGCGGAATCGCCAGGAGATCATGAACTCAAGGGTCATTCCGACGCGCCTGCTTGGCCACGCGATCGCGGGCTGTTCGAACCCGCCAAAGGTTTGGCTCAACGCAAGCACCGCAACCATCTACAAGAACACGCGAAACGCAGGGTGGGATGAGCAGGGTGAGATCGATGCTACACCCGAAGCGAAGGATGCGTTTTCGATCGATGTGGCCGTTGCGTGGGAGCAGGCGTTCCACAACGCGGTTACCCCCGGCACAAGGAAGGTGGTACTGCGGACCGCCATGGTGTTGGGGCAGGCGAAGAACAGTGTGTTCCCAACCTTGCGCAAGCTTGCCCGCGCCCGCCTGGGAGGAACCATGGCAAGTGGAACACAGTTCGTCTCGTGGATTCACCACGCGGACTTTTGCCGTGCCGTGGACTGGGTCATTGAGCACGAGGAGTTCTCGGGCCCGGTCAACCTCGTGGCGCCGCGCGCCCTCACGAATCGCGAAATGATGCAGCACGTCAGGGAGGCTGGCGGGATGTCGTGGGGATTGCCTGCTCCGCTGTGGCTGCTGGAGATAGGTGCCTTCTTTATGCGCACCGAGACCGAATTGATCATCAAGAGCCGGCGTGCCGTTCCCAGGCGGCTGCTTGATTCCGGATTTGAATTTCGTTTCGCGGATTTCGCCGGAGCCATCCGTGACCTCGAGCAAGGCCGGCCGCGTTGAACTCTCAGGAATCTTGTGCATGCGACGAATCCCATTGTTGACTCGAATGCTGCCGCGCGAATGCGGATGCAGGTGACGGCGGGGGAACCGTTGTTTCTTGCGGATTGGGACCGCGCGCTGTTTATGCACTACGAAGTGAGCGCGGCCGATTTGCAAAGATTCATCCCGTTGGAACTCGACGTGTGGAACGGGCGCGCGTTTATCTCGCTGGTTGCGTTCACGATGAGTCATTTCAGACTGAAAGTTGGCGGGTGTTTCACGCGCTGGCTGACGTTGCCGGTCTCCACGCATGAATTCCTGAACGTGCGAACTTATGTGCGGCATCGCGGCGAGATGGGCATTTTCTTTCTGGCGGAGTGGGTCCCCAACCGCGTGAGCCGTGCGCTGGGACCCGTGACCTTCGGATTGCCGTATCGCCTGGGCCGGTTGCGATATGATCACGGAAGCGAAGTTGACGGAATGTCGGGCGAAGTCACCGACGCAACCACGCGCTCGCGGTTCGCTTACCACGGGGTGGCGTGCGGATTCGATTTTGACAGTTGCACGGACGGATCATTGGACGCATTTCTCCTCGAGCGATACACAGCATTCACCGCGGCCAGCCGAGCACAGCGATTCTTTCGCATCTGGCATCGGCCGTGGCCGCAGGTTCGCGCCCAAGTGAACGTAACCGAGGCTTCGCTGATCGATGAAGCTTGGGCGGGCCTGAGTCGGGCGACATTACACAGCGCGCATTTTTCTCAAGGCGTGCGCGATGTCTGGATGGGCCGTCCACATCGAATGACACCAAGCAGGCTTGGCGCGCGCCGCCTGTCGGCGTTCTTCGAAATGCCATGATATAAATTCGCTGGCGCTGCCAGCCCTCCCGGAATCACCGATTCAGCACGTATCTTGCAAGCTCTGAAACTGCGGAAAGCGCGTCGTCCCAGGTCTCGTATTTGGCTGCACCCCACGTATCAACGTTCATCCAGGGCAAATCCGCGGGGCGGTGCCGCTCTGTGGATTCCAATCTCTGGCGGCGGCGTTCGAGTTCGCGCAATTCTGTCTCTCTCGCCTTCATCAAGCCACCGGCCTGGATGAATTCAATGATGCGCCGCAGTTCATCGCGGTCAAACCATGTTCCGTGCGGCTTGCACACATCCACGACCACGTGTGAGCAGCGGGCGAAATTAACCCGATGCATGAGGTCGCTGCAGACGGGACAGCGGAGATAGCGCACCACCTCGACGTTTCCGGTGAGCGGCGTTGGAACGGCTGCGGCCGCTCCGAGGATGGCCGCGTGTTGCTCGCGGTCCGCGTAAAGCCGCTCCAGGGCATCGGCATCGGCCCAGATGCCTTCGCACTTCGGGCATTCGAGGAGGTGGTTTGTGCCGATGAGCACGGGCTGGGTCTCCGAAGAGCATCGGGGACAGGGCCGGGGCTGCAAGCCGGACAATTCCGCGCGGCGGGCGGCTGCTCCGCAATGCGAACAAAACTTTGCGCCCAGGAACACCATGCCGAAACAGGCAGGGCAGGCAATAGTCGCCAAACGCGAGTTGCAGTGGCCGCAGCGCGTGGCATCCGGGGACGCGGACGCGCCACACATCGGACATTTAAGGGTATAAGCAGTCATGACACGGTTTTCCTATCGGCTCTACACTGAAGACCTTAACCTTTGCGACGACTTACAACGGGTCCGCAAATTTATACTTCCAACGCAGCGGTTCCGTGGAATGATGTCGCGCATTGAAAGGAAAACTATGGGCCTGATCGATTATCTTAAAACACAGTTTCTGGAAATCATCCAGTGGGAGGACGACTCGCGCGACACCATTTCGTGGCGTTATCCCGACCTCGACAAGGAAATCAAGCGTGGCGCCCAATTGATCGTGCGCGAATCACAGGTGGCCCAGTTTGTTTATCTCGGCCAGTTCGGCGACACGTTTACGCCGGGCAAATGGTCGCTCACAACAGACAATATTCCGATCCTTTCAACACTGAAGGGCTGGAAATACGGCCTGGAATCGCCGTTCAAGGCCGATGTTTATTTCATCAACACGCGCCTGTTCACGGGAAACAAATGGGGCACGGCAAATCCCGTGATGATGCGGGATCCCGACCTCGGGGTGGTGCGGGTGCGCGCGTACGGGACTTACGATTTCAAAGTGGTTGATCCGAAACTGTTCCTGAAGGAAGTGGCCGGGACCGATGACAATTTCCGCATCGACGAGTTTGCTGACACAATGCGTTCACGTGTGGTCAGCCTGTTCAGCGATGCAATTGCCTCCGCGCGGCTGCCCGTGCTGGAAGTCGCAGCGCGTTACCAGGAACTCGGAGATGCGCTACTGCCGATGATCAATCCGATCGTCACAGCGAAATACGGATTGGAAATACCGAGTTTTGTAGTGGAGAACGTTTCGGTTCCGCCTGAGGTGGAGCAGGCGATCGATAAACGTTCGAGCATGTCTGCGGTGGGGAACTTGAACGACTACGTGAAGTTTCAGATGGCAGAAAGCATGACGAAGGGAGAGGGGAGCGGGATGGCTAATTCGGCGGCGCAGCTTGGGGCCGGGCTGGCCATGGGCCAACAGATGATGGCTGCAATGAACGCGTCACCCACGACCCCATCGGGGGGTCCGGCAGGATTGCCGGCGTCGATTCCCACGCCTGGATTTCCTGAATTGCTGGGTGCCGGTGACGTTGCGCTGATTCTGGGAGTGAGTGAGGCGGACGTGCTGGCGGCGCTTGAGAGCGGCGAATTGAAGGGCCGGAAGATTGGATCCACCTGGCGCATCACGCGCAACGCGCTGGACCAGTTTCTCAATTCCTGACTCATCCTGCGCCCGAGGAGCGATCGTCATCACACATGCAGAACGCGGTTGCACATAAAAAGTTCACATGTCCGGCGTGCGGGGCTGAGGCGCAATGGAACCCGGACAAAAAGGCGCTTGTATGTCCGTTCTGCGGCACCACGTCGCCGGCTCACGTTGAGCTGACATCGTCGGGCGAGGAGACGATCGTCGAACACGACCTTGTTGCCACGTTGCGGGGCGTTCCTGATGAACAGCGAGGCTGGCAGGCCGCCAAGACATGCGTTCGATGCCAGAGTTGCCAGGCGATCTCGGTGTTCGATGCAGAACGGGTAGGGCAGCGCTGTGATTTTTGCGGCTCCTCTGCGCTCGTGCCGTACGAGGAAATCAAGGAATCGTTCCGGCCCGAAAGCCTGCTGCCCATGAAGGTCAGTGAAAACCAGGTGCGCGACGCGATACGGAAATGGTATGGAACCCGTTGGTTCGCCCCCAATCGGCTGAAGCGCTCTGCACTCACAGATACCGTGATGGGTGCTTACATTCCGTATTGGACGTTCGATGCTCACGTGGATGCGGACTGGACCGCCGATTCGGGGTATTATTATTACGAGACGGAGCATTACACCGATGCACAGGGCAAACGACAGTCGCGCCGTGTGCGCAAGGTGCGGTGGATTCCGAGCGCCGGCTCAGTGAAGCACGCTTTCGATGATCAGCTTGTTTGCGCCTCGCGCGGTGTGCCGCCGGATCTGTTGCATCGAATCGAACCCTTTCCAACTCGCGATCTTGTTCCCTACAAGCCCGGTTTCCTTTCTGGCTGGGTGGTCGAGCGTTACCAGATTGATCTCGTCGCAGGCGCCAAAGCGGCACGCGACGCGATGGATGCTGCGATGCGCCAGCTCTGTTCTGCGCAGGTGCCCGGGGACACACAACGCAATCTACGCGTGAACAGTGATTATTCGCAACAGACGTTCAAGCACATCCTGGTGCCGATCTGGCTGCTGACCTACAACTACGGCCGGCGGAATTACAAGGTGCTGATTAATGGCGTCACTTGCTCGATTGCAGGCAATTATCCGAAGAGCTGGGTCAAGATCCTGTTGCTGATCCTCGCAATAGCGGTTGCCGCGGGAGTCTTCTTCCTCGTTGCGCAACACTGAACGGCATTCCCCCGGGTTCACCTGCATAGCCGGCCTCGTTCGTGAACGAGCCTGCTTTTCAAGGTCCTTTGCAGAAATCGAAGATGATCAATTGAGAACGATCCGATACGATTCGCAGGTCACTGTCACGACGGCCGTGAATGTTGAGGAAGAAAATGCGAGGGCACACAGGGTGAATGGCACTGCAGTATTCTCAGTGATGGAACCTTTGCGACGAACGTAGATCCCGATCCTGTTGTCATGCGCAAGAAATCTCCACGCGTCCTGCTCATGATGGGCTGGTACGACCATCGCCTGCATCGCGGCATCGAAAAGTACGCGCAGGAACATAGCTGGCATTTGTCAGAGGATTTCTCTCGCGAGAAGGCCATCCCATGGGGCTGGGATGGGGATGGCATCCTTGCCTGGCTCGGACCGGGCGACGATCTTGCGGACTTCGTGATGCAGAGCGGCAAGCCTGCCGTGGATTTCAGCTTTCGCAGGCCACAACTCAACCTGCCGCGCGTTTTGGAGGACACCGCCGAAACAGCGCGGCTCGTGGCCGATCACTTTCTGGCGCGCGGCTTTCGGAATTTTGCGTTCTACAGCGATTACGAAAACTGGATCTACAACGAACGCGGCGAGGCATTCATCCGCTCTCTCCAGCAGGCTGAACACAAGGCTCCATGGCTGCGCTGGCATCAATCGCCGGCATTCCGGAAGGATCGAAAGGCCTGGAAATGGAAGCGGGATTGGCTCGCCAGCGAAATGAAACGGCTGCCCAAGCCAACCGGGGTTTTTGCCGCGAGCGATGGCCTTGCGCTCGAGGTCCTCGAAGTGTGCGAAGCCATTGGCATCGCAGTGCCGGAAGACGTCGCAATTGTCGGAGCGGGAAATCACCTGCTGGCCGTCGATGCCATGCACACCCCGATTTCAAGCGTCGACGTCAACATGGAGCTGATTGGCTATGAAGGGGCGAGGTTACTGGATGCCGCGATGCGCACGCGCTCCTTCGAACCTGAACTGGTGCGAGTGCCGCCCTCGCGGCTTGTGACGCGCAAGAGCAGCGACCTTGTTGCAGTGAACCATCCCGGCGTCGCACGGAGCTTGCGCTTCATGTGGGATCACTGCCATGAACCGATCGGGGTGAAGGATCTGGCCAATGCCGCGGGAATGTCCGTCCGCAGTTTTCATCAGGCATTCGTCGAGAATCTGGGCCGCCCGCCCGGCACGGAGTTGCAGCGGATCAGGATCGAGCATTCCAAGAAACTGCTCCTCGAATCCGGCGAGAAAATCGATACGATTGCTCAAATGTGCGGTTACGAGAGCGGCAACAGTTTCTGGGTCGCATTCAAGCGCGCGACTGGGCTTTCTCCCAAGCAATACCAGAAGCAGTTCAGTTAGGCCACGACGCCCCATTCCATCCAGATCTTCGTCGCACGCCTTCGTGTGCAGAAAATTCAGACTTTTTCGCCTAAGGTCGGTAGGCATCTGTCCTGGCGACCTTGGTAAGGTAACGACACTCAGCTATGCGCATTTCATCTTCCAACGCTGCATTCAATCCCCGAAGAGTTCCCCGCGCGACTGCATCGGCCGCCGCTGTGGCAGCCTTAGTTATTCGGAATCGCGCGCGTCAACGATGCGGCTTCACGCTGATCGAATTGCTCGTGGTGATCGCCATCATTGCAATCCTTGCCGCGATGCTGCTGCCCGCACTGGCGAAGGCAAAGGTCAAGGCGCAGGGGATTCATTGCTTGAACAATCTCAAGCAACAGCAACTCGCCTGGCACATGTATGCAGGCGACGCGGCGGAGAAGCTGCCGCCGAATCCCTCCAGCGACAGCAACAACGGGAATGACATCGGCGAGCCGGCTGGGCGATGGCCCGCATGGGTGGCCGGGCGCCTGTCGATGGGAGCTGCAAATCCCGACAACGTAAACACCGAGAAGCTCGTTGGCGCGGCGTACCAGCCTTACGGATCGCTTGGACCGTACACAAAGAGTCCAGCGCTATATCATTGTGCAGGCGACAAATCGACGGACATTGCGACTGCGAAGCCGCGGGTGCGATCGATCACGATGAACTCGCACGTCGGACCGACTGGCGATCCCGGAAGCATCAGCGGGAAGATCGTTTCGCAAACGACTTACGAGCGGTATGTCAAAATGTCCGACTTCAAAAAACTGCCGCCGTCCGATGCGTTTGTCTTCGCGGACGAAAGGGCGGACAGCATCAATGACGGGTGGTTTTGGATCGACTCCAGCGCGTGGGCAACTTCCGCAGCGGGTTCGAATGGCAGATATCGAGACCTGCCTGCGTTTTACCACAACAACGCCAGTGCCTTCTCGTTCGCGGATGGCCATGCCGAAATTCGCAAATGGCGCGATGGACGGTTTCTCGCGGTAAAGAGCGGAACCGCGGGCGCGATCGCCGCCAGCCAGGATGTGTGGTGGCTGGTAACTCACGCTACAACGAGGAAATAAACAGCCGGCTCCGCCCGCGTTGGACCATGCAATACACACTTTGTTTTCTGCTCAGCGCATTCGCCGTCGCATCGGCGGCGGCGGAGCCCGTCACGCGCGAGCGCATCAACAGCCTGCCCGCGGAACAGCAACCCTCCTGGAGAGAATACCTCGACCGTTCCCAAAAGAACTCGATGGCCGACCAGGCAGCGATTGCGGCAGAAGTAGCGGCCAGCGGGATGAGCAATGCGTTGAAGGCTCCGAGCGGCGGGGATTTCAAGGTGACCGCCAGGCCGGGTGACGCGTGGTTTGGTTCAGATGAAGCCCGGCGAATTGCCGATGCCGTCCTTTCCTATCAAACCCCGGCAGGCGGATGGTCCAAGCATACCGGATACAGCCACGGTCCGCGGCGGCCCGGAATGCAATGGACGTCCCAGAACGAGCCCGGCCGTTCGGCGCATTATGTTGCGACATTCGACAATCATGCGACCACCGCGGAGATGAAGTTTCTCGCATGCGTCTGGCACATGACGCAGCGCGAAGATTGCAAAGCGGGATTTCTCAAGGGACTCGACTTCATACTCGCATCCCAGTTTCCGAACGGCGGCTGGCCGCAGGGTTACCCGCTGGAGGGCAATTATCATGATCACATCACGTTCAATGATGACGCCATGACGCATATTCTGGAACTGCTCCATTCGATTCAACGCCGCGAACCGTGGTTTGCGTTTGTGGATGAATTGAAGCGGCAGGAGGTGGAACGTGCGTTGGCTGCGGCACTTCGCTGCGTGCGGCAGTTGCAGGTTGTGCAGAACGGGAAAGCAACCGCGTGGTGCGCGCAATACGACGCGCTCACCATGCAACCAGCCCAGGCGCGCCTCATGGAACCGGCTTCGTTGAGCGGCTTGGAGAGCGCCCACGTCCTGA
Organism: Verrucomicrobiia bacterium; assembly: GCA_035629175.1. Classification (NCBI taxonomy): domain Bacteria; kingdom Pseudomonadati; phylum Verrucomicrobiota; class Verrucomicrobiia; species Verrucomicrobiia bacterium. The sequence continues at coordinate 76,851 of DASPIL010000066.1, forward strand.
AGTTTCTGATGACGATCACCAATCCTTCGCCCGAGATCGTAACTTCCATTGAACAGGGCCTGGCCTGGCTCGACCAGGCAAAGATCACGAGTCTTTCGCGGACGAATCGGTCGGCGAAAACGACTTATGAGAGGAATTCGACATCCACCGAAGTTTATTGGGCGCGGTTCTATTCCTTGACGAACAGCACACCCATATTTCCCGGCCGGGATGGTGTGCTCTACAAGTCGTTCGATGAAATGGCCGCACACAACAGGCTCGGCTATGACTATCTCACCACTTTGCCCGGCAGCATCCTGAACAACGGCCAGAAGAAATGGCGCCGCATGCTGAATGCGGATCGCAAGTAATACCGGATCACACTGTCAGTCGAACAACTAAATCCCTCCTATGCGTGTCCCATCCCATCCCAGCCGGTCCCCAAATCCGCCGCCCGCGCACCCGCATCCCGCATTGCGTCTTCGCTGGCTCGCTGGTTCGTGGCTGCTCGCCGCGTTCTTTCTGCTCATTCCCCACGCTCAATCCGCGGTTTCGCTGCCCTTCTATGACGGCTTTGATTATGCCGAGTCAACCACGCTTGGCGCGTCAGGGAGCGGCAGCGAGGCTGTGTGGGATCGGGGCAACAGCCCAGGGATCACTTCGCCCTTTGTGACTGCACCCGCTGCGCTGGATTATCCCGGCCTGCCGTCTGGAACCGGCCTCGGTGTTCTCCTTGATTCTCCTGAATCCAGCTCGAAGGAGCGCGGCGTTGACACGGAGACATTCGCGATGACAGGAGCCGGCGAAACTGTGTATGCCTCATTGCTGATTAACATCGTTGCGTACCCGGTTGAAAGCAGTGGGCTTGTCTACTTCGATGACAACGCGAGTCCGTCTGGTTCGATGCAAGGCGTCGGGTTGCTCTCGGACGGCCGTTTAACGCTCCATCGAAACGCGGCCATAACGTCGCCGGGTGGAACGACGACAACCGCCCTTGGACTCAACACAACCTATCTCCTTGTATTTCGCTACAAATCCGTCGCGGGCGGTGGCAATGATGAACTCGCGCTGTGGATCAATCCGGCGCTCGGCGAACCTTCTGAAACGACGCCGGATTTGACAATCACGACTGGCGGCAGTGATCGAAGCAATCTGGACGGCTTCTTTTTCAAGCAGGATACAAGTTTCACGGCGGCGGTCTATGCGGATGAATTGCGGCTGGGCACGAGCTGGACGGATGTCACCCCCAGCTCAGGCACATGCGTGACGGCGGGAATTACGAGCGAGCCGGTGAGCGCAGCCGTGGAATCTGGCACGGCGACGAATTTCACCATCATCGCAACGGGGACAAGTCCAACATTCCAGTGGGAGGTCAGCACGGATGGTGGCGGAACGTGGGCGCCCGTTTCCTCGGGCACAGGTGCCGATTCGGCCAATTACTCCACTGACGTTGTCACAACGGCGGAGAACGGCCATCAATACCGCGCCATAGTGAACGTTGCCTGCGATTCATCGTCCATCACGTCCGCTGTGGCAACGCTCACGGTTAGTTGCGATTCCGCAAACATCAGCTCCGGACCGCTTCAGCAGGACGTTGAGGCAGGGCAGACTGCAAACTTTTCGATATCGGCGGCGGGGAGCGGCGCGGTGTACCAATGGGAGGTCAGCACCGATGGCGGCGCGAATTGGAACCCGGTTTCTTCCGGGACAGGCGGGAACAGCACCAGTTACACGACCGCGAGCACCACGACGGCTGAAAACGGTTATCAGTATCGCGCCATCGTGAACGTCGCGTGCGACTCCTCGTCCGTCACTTCTGCAGTGGCGACCCTGACCGTCAGTTGCAGCACGGTCGGAATCCTTCAGCATCCAGCGAACACCTCGGTGTTTGCCGGCAACGCAGCGGCTTTTTCAGTGAGCGCGAGCGGCAGCAGCCCAACCTACCAATGGGAGGTCAGCACCGATGCCGGTCAGACCTGGAATCCAGTTACGACGGGCAGTGGCGCAAACGCATCCACCTACACGACCGCGCCGATCTCGGTTTCAGAGAACGGTTACCAGTATCGCGCCACTGTGAGCGTGGCGTGCGACTTCTCCGTGATCTCTTCATCGTCCGCGCAGGTGACGATTGCGGATCCGGCGTCCGCATCGTTCAGGAGCGTTGTTTCTGGTAACTGGGAAGATGTTTCAACGTGGGAGCTTTCGACGGATGGAGGAACAACCTGGAACCCGGCGTTTGCCGCGCCGACAGCCGCGAACTCCACCAACATCCTGATCAAGGATGGCACAACAGTGACCCTCACCGCGAATCGCACAGTGGATGAATTGGTCGTCGAGGCGGGTGCCACGTTGACTGCGGGCGCAAATCTGACAATCGCCAACGCGGCAGGCGTTGATCTCGACGTTTCAGGCACGGTCATTGCCACGGCAGGGTCTTCGGCGATAACCCTGCAGGTTGATACTGAATTCAATGTCCGTTCCGGCGGCGTGTTTGTGCATGCCGGTTCGAGCAGCAGTTGCGTGAACAACGGCGGTGGCATTCTGACTGTTGAAAGCGGCGGCAAGTTCATCCTCCAACGCGCGGGAGGCACGATTCCAACGGCGGCGTGGAACAGCGGTTCGACCTGCGAAGTGAACTACAGCACGGCGAGCACGTCCCGGCCGAACGGCAACAGCCATGGCCAGCCGTTTCATCATTTCCACTGGAATAACATCAACCAGAACAGCGGGAATGATCTCGCCAACGTACTGACCAATATCGCCGGAAACCTCACCGTCGATGCGGGCTCTCCTGGCAGTTTGCTGGAGTTCAAGTTGAACAACAGTTCGGGCAATGCCAACGGATTTTACGGCGGCGATATCATTGTAAACGCCGGCCGTTTCAATTGGGCAAGCGGCGGCGGACCGTACGTGTGGACGCTGCGCGGCGATCTCGTGATCAAGGAATCCACAGCCATGGACGTCTCAGGATCGGCAGGCGGTTCATACACCCTGTTGCTCGACAGTGGGACGGTGCAGAACTACACCTGCGAAGGCGACAATCTTGCAGTGAAGTTGAATTGGACGGTCACCAGCGGCACCACACTGAACCTGAATGACAGCCTCCCCGCGACAGCTCCCGGCCGCACGGTGACGGCAGACGGGATTGTCAATTTGAATGGAAACACGCTCGCGACAGATCTCCTCGCCGGCAGTGGAACGGTACGCAATCAGGGCGGTGGCAACGGCCTGCTCGTTGTCGGCGCTGGCAACTCCGACGTCAGCCTTGATGGAACCGTCGCTCTGCTCGATGGCGCGAGCGGCAATCTCGGCCTGGGTAAAGCAGGCTCCGGCACCTTGAGCATCGCCGCCGCCCAGACATTCAGCGGCGGCCTGGTCGTTTCGAACGGAACGGTGCTTGTGAATAACGCGGCGGGCAGCGGCACGGGCGCGGGCGCGGTTGTTGTCCATGGCGGCACGCTCGGCGGCGATGGAACCATCGCGGGGTTGGTGACGGTGGAGGCGGAAGGCGCGTTGTCGCCAGGAACTGCGATTGGTGACATGACCATCAACAACACAGTGACCCTCACGGGGAACACCGTGATCGAACTGGACAAGGGAAGCGCCATGCACGACCGCGTCATTGCAAATGCCGCGAATTACGGTGGCACGCTGACAGTCACGGATATTGGGGGCGGATTGAGCGTTGGCGACGCGTTCGTGATTTTCAACGTGACCGGTGCCAAAACCGGAAACTTCGCAAGCATCACACCGGAGCCCGGACCCGGCATGACCTGGCAGTTCAATCCTGCCACTGGAACGCTTTCGGTCGCGGGACCTTCCGTAGAACAACCCACACTGCATGTGTCGCAGGCCAATGGGATCCTCACGTTCTCGTGGTTGGAATCCGGTTTTAAACTGCAGTCTCAAACCAATGCTGTTGGAGCCGGACTCGGCACGAACTGGTTCGACGTTCTCGACGGTGCAAACAGCCCAATCGACATTGGAATCGATGCTGCAGGCGGATCGGTATTCTTCCGCCTGGTTCCGCAATAACCCGGACAAAGCCGGTCAGACTTGGAAGTCAGCGCTACGTAGCGCAGGTGTCCCAACCTGCTGTATCGCCGGCTTCCAAGCCGGCACGGCGCGGGACGCGACTGTGCGGGTTGAAAAGCTGCACGCCCTGGAGTCAATTGATCAGATCGGCAGTCGGTTTTCGCACAAGGAGCTCGACACGTTCAGCTGCATGCTTGAATAATCACGATGCCAACTATGCCCGAGACGGACGCGTTTCATTTCCCCAGCACGTATCCCACGAAGTTGAACCCATGAAAGACATTGCCAAGAAAGTCCGCCGAGTCGCCTCGATTCGTTGCCTCCCGTTCCTGCTCGCCATTCTCGTCAATATGCTGTTGCTGCAAAATGTTCGGGCGGCACTGCTTTTCCACGACAGCTTCGATTACGTGGTTGGCGAGGACCTGGGCGAAGGATCATCCACCGGAAAATGGGCCAACCCCAAGTCCAACATCACGATCGCCGAGGGAAGTCTGAGTTTCAGTGGATTACAAGCCGCCACGGGAAACTGCGTCAGCGTGAATGGCGGGAGTTCCAACCTTGACGGTGCGCGAACCGCCAGTGGTTCATGGAGCAACCAAACAAGCGGAGCCGTTTACTTTTCCTTCCTGCTGAGGTTGAACACAGCGACCGGCCTCGCAACAAGCGGTAATGGAACTCCGATCCTGAACATCAGCCACGCGAGTTCCGCGTCCCAGCAGTTGATCTCGCTGAACCTCTTGAATAGTTCGGGCGTGAAGATCGGCGTTCTCAAGTATCCATCCAGCAGCACTTCGGTTGCGTCAGCATTTTTTTCATCCGGCCCCGGATCCAATTTATCGGCCGACGGATCCACCACTTACCTGGTTGTTGCAAAGTATGAATGGATTGACGGTGCCGCGAACGACACCGTCACGGTTTGGGTCAATCCGACAACGCTCGGCGGCGAGGAGGAACCAGCGAACCGCATCTCAGCCAGCCTCGGCGGCGATGGCGGCGGAAATGCAGGCCGCTTGTACATCAATCGCGGTCCCAATCTCAGCATCGACGAGTTGCGAATCGGCCAGACATGGGCAGACGTGACGCCCACCGGCGCGGCCGTTCCCCAGAAGCAGCCGTTTATCACGGAGGCTTTGGTTGTTCCTGAAGGTCTTTTGCTGCGCGGCACAAACGGCACGCCGCTGGGAGTGTATCAGGTTTTGCGCTCAAGCGATTTGGTGGCGTCTTCGACCCTTTGGGCAAGCATGGCAACGAACGTATTTGACGCGAGCGGCAATTTCGCGAGCACCAACCCGGCGCCAGCGAATGGCGGGCCCCATTTCTTTCGCATTTTGGCAGGGGGAGAATTCCCCGTGGCACCCTCGATCAGCGAGGAGCCTTTCGATCGAACCGTGCTGGCCGGCCAGACTGCTGCATTTGACGTCAAGGCATCGGGTTCCGCCCCGCTGGCTTATCAATGGTACTTCAAAAACGAACTGATTTCAGGCGCTACCAGCGCGTCTCACTCGATCGTCGATGCGCAGGTCGATGACATCGGCGGTTACCATGTTGTGATCACCAACTTTGTTGGATCCGTCACCAGCATCGTTGCAAACCTGAACGTCGTGTCGGTTCCTGAAACGGGAGTTCCCGATGGTTATGCCACGCTAGGAACAGGAACAACAGGCGGCGCGGGAGGACCCACGGTGACGGTCAGCACCTTCGAAGAGTTTCAGTCCTACGTGAACAACAACACCGGTCCGTATACTGTGCTCGTCCAGGGCACCATCAATCTCGGCGGCTCAAACGTGCGGGTGCGGGACAACAAGACGATTATCGGACTAGGCACAGACGCGAAGCTGGTCGGTGATCTGAAGGTGGACGGCAACAATAACGTCATCATTCGAAACATTACCTTCACCAACCCAAGCGGGGCAGGGGACAGCGATGGATTGACCCTCCAGGATTGCCGCAACGTCTGGGTGGATCACTGCACGTTCGTGGATTGTGATGATGGAAGCCTGGATATCAGCCATGGTGCCGACTGGATCACGGTGTCTTGGTGCCATTTCTATTACACGAATCCTTCCGCGGATCATCGCTTTTCAAACCTTGTCGGACACAGCGACAACAACGCGGGGGAGGATGCCGGCAAGCTGCACGTGACGTTTCATCACAATTGGTGGGGACAGTTGGTACATGAGCGCATGCCCCGCGTTCGCTTTGGCCGCGTTCACGTGTTCAACAATTATTACAACAGCCCCGGCAACAACAACTGCATCCGCGCTGCCATTGGTTCGGAGATTCTGGTCGAGAATAACTATTTCAGCGGCGTGAAGAATGTCTGGGAACTGTACCGCACTTCCGGCACTGACGGTAAGGTCTTCGCTTCGGGAAATGTCCAGGTGAACACCTCCTGGGCGGCGGGTGATGATTCAAGTTCGGTCCAGATTCCGGGCACCGACATCCTGTCCGCCGAACCCAATGGGCTCAATCCAGCGCCGTATGCCTACGCCCTGGATGGGGCGGATGGAATTCCCGCGGCAGTGACCGCTGGCGCTGGAGCTGGAAAAGGTCCTTTCGCGCCCTGATGTACGTTGATGGATACGGAATGCGAAAGGGCAAACGCGTCTACACAGCCCTGGAGAGCCGCAACCAAAACGGGAAGAGAGGAACTTTAACCGCGAATCACACGAAAAGAGAGCAGCGGAAATGAAATCCAACCACGGTTGGACACGGATTCGGACGCAGCGTCCTCGGCCCTTTCTCTGGTTGCTCCCGTTGAACGTCCAGGCGAGTCGAGTCGCGTTGCTTCATCGGCGGGAAACTGGGCGGATCAACTCGTCGCGGTCCTTGTGCAGCGCCAATCCCTGCTGGCGTCCAGCGCAGCGAATGATGGCTTCGAAAAGGCCCGGAGGTGGCCGGATCAGCAGGTCTTTAAGGACATAGAAATCTGCGCCGAGTTCGAGAGCTCGCATGCGGTCTTCCGGCTGGTTGGAGCCCGTGACGACAATGACCGGAAGGCGCTGCCACGCGGGCTGAGAACGAACCCATGCAAGGAGTTCCAGTCCTCCGACGCGTGGCATCTGCAGGTCGGTGAGAAGAACGGACGGTACAGGAAATTTCATTCTATCGGCGTAGCGCCCTTTGCCTGTCAGGTATTCTATTGCGAGGGCGCCATCGGAAACGAACTGGAGGAAGAAAGGGAAATGTGCTTTTTCAAAACCCAGCTGGATGAGCATCATGTCGCTCTCGGAATCTTCTGCAAAAAGGATCGTGGGTTGTGCGTTCATTCCACTCTGCGTTCTATTCGCGTGCACCTAGTATCGCGCACATCATGCGCATTTCGCATGGGCAATTGCCCTCAAAGTTGACTTGGTTCCGGATCGGCGGGGGTGAATTCAATCCAGAAACGGCTTCCGCCGCCCGCAGCCGGATCAATGCCGAGCCCGCCGCCAAGCCGCCGCGCCGCGCGCTGCACCAGGGCGAGCCCCACTCCCGAGCCTTCGTACGCCTCCGCTGCATCCGCGCGGGAGAAGAGCTGGAAGATTTTTCGCTGATCCTCCGCACTGACGCCGATGCCGTTGTCTTCAATCCAAAGGCGCACTTTGCCATTCCGCCGTTCAGTCCATAGGCGCACTTTGGGCCGGGTTCCCGGTGACACGAACTTGACCGCATTGCTGATGAGGTTGACCACCATTTGCGTGATCAAACCGCGGCTGCCCATCACGTTCAACAGCGGACGCTCGATCTGCAGCTCGGGTCTGGCTTCCTGCAGATGAGGGTATTGTGTGACAATGTCGTGCAGGATCGCATCCAGCGAGATGCTTTCAAGCCGGACATGCTCGTTGCGAATGCGCATGTAGGAAAGCACGGTGTCCACCAACTGGCTCAAGCCTTCGCAAGATTCCAGGATCCGCCCGAGCAGGTCATTGGCTTCCGCGTTGAGTTGCGTCCCGTGGTCCTCCTTCAGGCTCGCGGCCAGACCGTAAACCGTGCGCAACGGCGCGCGCAGGTCATGCGAGAGGCTCGAGGCAAATGTTTCCAGATCGAGCACGCTTTCGGTCAAGTCTGTCGTCCGGGCCGCTACCAGCTGGTCGAGATGCAGCACATGCTCCTTCAACTGTTGATGAGTTCTGGCCAGCTCGCGTTCCGATTCCTTTTTTCCGGTGATGTCCCGCGCAATCTTCGAAGCACCGACAACGCTTCCTTCCGAATCACGGATCGGCGAAATCGTCAGTGATACGTCAACCTTTCGGCGATCTTTCCCAATGCGGACGGTCTCAAAGTGGTCCACCCGTTCACCCGCGCGAATTCGACGGAGAATTTCAGTTTCCTCTCCAAGCCGCTCCGGAGGAATCAGCATCGTGATGGGCCTGCCCAGCGCCTCCTGTTGCGAATAACCAAAAATGCGTTCCGCGCCCCGGTTCCAGCTGGTGATGCGGCCCGTAAGGTCTTTTCCGATGATCGCGTCATCCGAACTTTCAATGATCGCAGAAAGGCGTTCTCGAAATGAATCAATGGCACGCATGGCCGTGACATCGCGGAAAACCAGGACGACACCCAGCACTTTGCCGGAGTCATCCCGGATCGGCGCGGCGCTGTCGTCGATGGCCACTTCAGCGCCGTCGCGTGAAACGAGCAGCGTGTGATTGGCGAGGCCGACAATGACGCCTTCGCTCATGGCCCGCGCGGCGGGACTTTCCACGCGTTGCCTCGTTGTCTCATTGATGATGCAAAACACCGATTCAAGCGGCTTGCCTTTTGCCTCCTCCGTGCTCCACCCGGTAAGGCGCGCTGCTACGGGATTGACGAAGTCAATGAACCCGCGCGCGTCCGTGACAATGACCGCATCGCCAATGCTCGCCAGTGTGATGCGCAATCTGTCACGCTCCATCCGGAGGTCGTTCAGGCTCATCCGTTGCGAGGTGATGTCGCGCATGATGGCCGTGGCGCCAATGACGCTTCCCGATGCATCACGGATTGGCGCGGCTGTCAGCGAAACCACCAACTCGTGGCCATCTCGAGCAACGCGGGTGGTTTCAACCTGATGCGAACTTTCGCCGCGACGCAGGCGTGCCAGCAACTCGAGCTCATCGTCACAACGCTGTGGAGGAACAATGATGGAGATCGGGCTGCCAACAGCCTCCGCCGCGCTGTAGCCGAACATCTTCTCCGCTGCCGGATTCCAGCTCGTAATGATGCCATCAATCGTCTTGCTGACGATCGCGTGATCAGAAGACTGCAGGATCGCGGCGAGGTGCAGCTCTGCTGGCGGACTATGGCTGGCGGGTTCGGGCACGGTACCTTTTATTGGGACGAGGGCAGAGGAGTCATCCCATAGGGTCCGCCCGGCGCTGCGTTGGGCTCGACCAGGCCGACCCGTTGCAGGATGCCGCGGATCACCTCGCCGTTGGGAGGCTTCGGAAGATATGCTTTGACGCCCATCTGGAGCGCATGGCGCTTGTCGCGTTCGTCCGAAGAGGCTGTCATGACAACGACGGGGATGCGGGCGCTCGGATGATCGTTGAGCCAGGTCAGAACTTCAAACCCGGTGATGAGGGGAAGTGTGAGATCCAAAAACAGAAGCCGTGGCATTGGATACTGGGTGCGATCAGCAAAGGCTCCGCGGCCGCTCAGGTAATCAAGGGCTTCGCGACCTGTGCGTACAACCTGCACGGCGCACGCGGCTCCTGCCACTTTCAGCGCGCGCTGCAGGAGAAAAGCATCGTTGCGGCTATCTTCGACCACCAGGACCGTCGGTACAACTTCACTCATAAGGGATCCAACCGTTCGCTGAGTCGTCTGAAGAATTTCGCGGATGCGGCACCGTCAGATGCATTTTCAACTTGAGCAAACCTCACACCATTTAATCGAAAGAGGGTCGCGCGGCAACCGCAGTGCGGTGGGGTGTACGCCTACCCGCGCACGCAATCTGATCGTGAAACGGTAACCAGCGCTTGAAGCAACCCTATGAAATCCCTGACGGAACATCTTTGGTTTGAAGTGAAGGGACGCCGCGGGTTCGTGAATATCACGGACACGGTGGAAAATCTCGTTCGGGAGAGCGGCGTGATGGAGGGACTCTGTCTCGTCAATGCGATGCATATTACGGCATCGGTCTTCATCAACGATAACGAGTCCGGCTTGCATCATGATTACGACGCGTGGCTGGAGAAGCTTGCGCCGCATGCGCCCACGTCGCAATACCGGCACAACGAAACGGGGGAGGACAATGCCGACGCTCATCTGAAGCGTCAGATCATGGGACGCGAAGTCGTGGTGGCGATCACGAAGGGCCGGCTCGACTGCGGGCCGTGGGAGCAAATTTTCTACGGTGAGTTCGACGGCAACCGCAGGAAGCGGGTGCTCGTGAAAATCATCGGAGAATGATGTGCAAAAAAAAAGCGGCGGAGGAAAATCCTCCGCCGGGAAATTCAAGAAGCCGGATTACTTTGCGCCGAGGATCGCGTCTTTTGCGGCTTTGGCGATGCGGAATTTTACAACGCGCTTCGCTGCGATCTTGATGGTTTCGCCGGTCGCAGGATTGCGGCCCATGCGTGCCTTGCGGTTGACCAGCACGAGCTTGCCGAGACCGGGAATCGTGAAGGTGTTCTTTGCATTCTTGTAGGCCAGCGCAACCAACGCTTCGATGGTTTCGTTCGCCTGCTTTTTGGTGAGACCGACTGTTTCCGCCACGGAGGCGGCGATTTGTGATTTAGTTAGAGCTTTTGCCATGCGCAGAGGAATATCGGCATTTGCTGGGGGTTTCAAGTGAAACCACGAGGAAAATCTTGAAATCTTTTCCCGATTTTCATTGCCCGAATTTTTTGAATGTTGCATTGGAGCACGCGCTCAGCTTGTGTCAGCGAGAAGCGCGCGGGCGCTGCGCAACTGGCCCCCGCGTCTTCCTGCTTTCGGTCCCAACCGCGTGAACGCCGCGCCACGCGATGATGAGACTGCTTCCGATTGCATTGCCATGCAACGCGCTCTACCGTTGAGGCGTGATTGCCTTGCTCGATTATGGTTCGGGAAATTTGCGCAGCGTGCATAATGCGTTGCTCAAAGTCGGGGCCGACGTTCGCGTCGTTCGCGACGCCGCCGAATTGCATGGTGCAGACGCAGCCGTGCTGCCAGGGGTGGGCGCCTTTGACGATTGCATTCACGCGCTCGAGAAGCAGGAGTTGCTGGCAGCGACACGCACGTTCATCGACAGCGGCCGGCCATTTCTAGGAATCTGTGTGGGTTACCAGGCGCTGTTTGACCGCAGTGACGAATTTAACAGCTGCGCGGCCGGATTGGGCATTTTCAAGGGCAACGTGGTGAAGTTCAGCGCTGGCGAAGGTCTCAAGGTTCCGCAGATCGGATGGAACCAGCTGGAATCCATCGCGCCCGGCTGCCCTCTGTTTCGCGACATCAACGAAGGCAGCTACGTCTATTTCGTCCACAGCTTTTTTCCGCGGCCTGAAGATCCGGGAATTGTGGCAACGAAGACTACCTACGGCGAAACGTTTGCGTCATCGGTGTGGCGCGACAACGTCTTTGCCACGCAGTTTCATCCGGAGAAAAGCCAGAAGGTGGGCCTGCAGCTCCTCAAGAACTTCAAGGATCACGCGGAGACAGCGTGACCCCCGGGTCTCACGGCTAAACGCTCATGCCGAATTCTTCGCCGGATTCGGGCTGATCCGCCGCACAGACGGAATCAAACGCGTGGCGCTCGGTTCTTCCTGTCGATTGCATCACTGCGCGGAGTGCCAGGCGCAGATCGTTTGGAAAGAACGGCTTGCTCAGGATGTAATCGACACCAGCAGGCTTTTCGAGTGTTCCGGCGAGGCCGCTGATCATCACGATAGGCTGATCCGGGCGCAGTGCCTTGATCCCCGCCGCAAATTCATCGCCGCGCATGCCGGGCATGGAATAATCGGTGCACACCACGTCGAAGCGGCGGGATCGAAAAAGTTCGATGCCGTCGCGGCCGCTGTTTGCGGTCGCCACGTCATGACCGTCGAGTGCCAGAATTAATTTCAGGCATTCGCAAACGTTCGGCTCGTCGTCAACCACCAGGAGCTGTAACTTCCTTGTCGATCGCGTCAAATCTTCGTGCCCATTCATATTTCCCGGAGAAACCTTGTGGCGCCCAGCTTCGTGGTTCCAACAGTCTCTGTCAATCCAATGCTCCGACAATTGAAACGCACGAAGTGTTCATTGCGATTCGCATAGACCCTGCCGTTGCTCGCTGCACCATCGATTCTAACGGATTTCGAACGCCTCGGCGTCGTGGATCACATGCGGATTCCTTGCCCAACGCGAGATGTCGTGAATTTTGATGTCATCAGGCTTTCGATATTCATTCCCCACGCTCGCTGCGACTGCCAGATCCACGCCAGACATAATTCCATCGAACCGCGCAACCTTTCCGCGGATGGGTGCGTCTTTCCGCCCATCACAGGAATTCACGTCGTCATCGCTGCTGTACATCAGCCTGCGGCTTTTCAGGCCGATCCAAGCCGGATGTCGAGATTCCCGTTGCGCAAGAACAACCAATGTACATAGTAAGCGCATGCCTCGCACGACTTGCGAACTTGGAACAGTTCCGGGACTGAACGACACGGTTCAGTGGCACGCCCCCTTGCTTCCTCAAATATGAAAACTTCAATCAGCCGCCGGGATTTTCTGCGTGCATCGACGGTCGTCGCCGGAGCCGTCCTGGTTTCACCATGGTCTCTACCACAGGCGTTTGCCGCCGCGCCGCGCCGCACTGCGGTCGACCAGGTTGCGCTCGGAAAAACGGGCCTGAAGATCAGCCGCCTCGGGATTGGCACCGGGAGCAATAACGGCCATCTGCAAACAGCCGAAGGCAAGGAAGCGTTCATCAAACTGATCCGTTACGCCTACGATCAGGGGGTTACCTACATCGACACCGCCGAGCGCTATGCGACCTTCCCCTGGATCGCTGAGGCCATCAAGGATTTGCCGCGTGAAAAGCTGTTCATTCAGTCGAAGGTTCCGGACCGGCCGGAGGACGTTCTCGCCACGATCGACAAGCACCGCAAGACGTTCAAGACGGATTACATCGACAGCCTGCTGATTCATTGCATGACCCGCGGCAACTGGACCGATGCGGATCAATGGAAGCGCGTGATGGATTCGTTCGATGAAGCAAAGGAAAAGAAGTGGATTCTTTCCAAGGGCGTTTCATGCCACTCGCTGCCCGCCCTGCAGGCGGCAACCCGCACGCCGTGGACTGAAGTGCATCTCGTCCGCATCAATCCGCAGGGTAAACACATGGATACCCCTTCGGGCGCGTGGAATGGTGATGCCACCGCAGAAGTGAACCCCGTCGTCGAAGAGATTGAGGCGATGCATGACAAGGGCAGGGGAGTCATAGGGATGAAGATTTTCGGCAATGGCGATTTCCGGGATCCAGCGGAGCGCGAAAAATCGATTCGCTACGCGATGAGCCGCAAGGACGTTCACGCCATTGTGATCGGGTTCACAACGCCGGGCGAGATCGACGAAGCAATCGAGCGCATGAACCGCGCCCTGGCGGAAGTTTGATTGCCGGGCGCTAACGCAAAGCTTTGATCAGGTAAAAGCGCTGCTCCCCCGGGGTGCGGCGCGTGTCGGTCCACTCGGTCGCCTGAATGCCATCCTCGAGCAGGCGCCAGTCCGACAAGTCGCTCGATCCATACACCGCGTAGCGTGATGCCTCGCGCTCCGCTTTCCAGCGAATCACGACTGCGTTGCCTTGGTCGTTGAACGAAACCGATTCCGCATTGAGGCTGCTGATTCCGAAAATCCGATCCAGCCCGATCCTTATATGCGGGTTTCGATCCATGAGTTTCCATATCATCCGGGTGCGATAATTTTCCACCGCCAGCAGCATCGGTCCGACGTTTACGCCCATGACCATTGGATTGATCCATGGTCCATTCAGGTGAGTTGCTGCCACAACGGTCGGGTTTCCTTCCGCGTCGTAAGGGGCGACCACGTAATGCGGATCAAGGCTGAAAGCGTCGCCGAAGCCGAAAAGCGGATTCCAAAGTTTCGGGATGCTCAAGAAATGCCGGATTGCGGCGAGCGACTCCTGTGGCGTGTAGTTGATGGCGCTCACTGCGCCGTAGACGGCAATCGTTCCCGCATGGGGAGCGCGCGTGTTGAAGCGGAGGTTCTCCTCAGTCGGCAATGCGCCAAAGCCAAAATACTCGCTGGGGGCGTGCGAAGTCGGTGCGACGAGATTATCGCACGCCGTTAATCCCCAGGCATTCTCGCCATAGGTCGTGAAAAAGCCATTGGTCTGCCCCGAATAATCCGCCGCGTGCAACATGCAGAACCGCCGATTTGCTTCAATCGCCAGGCGGTTGTTGCGCCATAGGTCGACCGGGCTCAACGCGTGCAAATCCATTCCGCGCCTCTCGAAATTCAACCAGCAGCTCGCGAAGAAATAATTGAACATTGATCCCCGCCATGACGCCAGGATCGGCGGGCTGTCGGGACCGGGAAACCTGCCGAAGGAACGCCGCCGCGCAAAATACGTGTCCATTCCGATGGAATACGTCCGCGACCCTAGCGCGAGAATATCGAGCATGAGCGCTTCATCCGTCTGGCCGTCCACGTGACCTTGAAAACGCCCGCCTGCGCCGCCCTCTGGTTTCCATTCGAGACGGAATTGGTTCTGATTCGCGCCAGGCCGGCGGTCCACAAACCAGCTCCATTCCACACGATCATAGAGTTGCTGGCACAACTCGCGGATCTCGGCGTCTCCGGAAAAGTATTCCAGGCACGTCAGCACCCCATACATCAGCAATGCGGTGTCGTATACCGATAGTTCAACGTTCGCATCCTTTCTCAACCCGGTGTCCGCCGTCAGGAAATGATAAAAGAACCCGCGATACCCCGCCCGCCCAGTGCCGGGCTCCGGCCCCGTGGGCAGATGGCGAAGGTTTCGCAGAATCATCCGAACCCGCTGCTCCAGCTCCGCCCGTTCCGCCCATTGCCGTTCATGCCCAATGCAATATGCCGTGAGTTGGAATCCCACCGTTCCCACGCTCACCATGTCTGAGAAGGTTGAACGATCCAGCGCAAACCCCAGCGAGTCGGTAAAGCGCAGGAAATAGGAGAACGTGCGATGCGCAATCGCATCCAGCATCGCGTCATCCACCCAGCGCGATGGGTCCAGGACAGGTTCGTCAGTCACGACGGTGACGTCGTCCAGGTACAGAACGGCGTCGGGGCGATGCTCGTTGCGGATGTCTTCGAACACCCAGACGAGTTCCTTTACTTGCGCGATGTTTGAGTGCTGCAGCAGATGGCTCAGGCCGAAGTCATACCGCCGCCACAAATCATCGTTCGGGATTTCCACGACGGTGTCCCCGATCGATCCTCGCGGGCTCTTCAACTCCAACTTAACGCGATGATCGAAGCCGCCGCTGCCATCGCCGCGCGCCCAAAAACTGACTGCCATCGCGCGGATGTTTTCAACACGCGAGGGATGACCGGCGCTGCTGCGCAAAGCTCCGTGAAGATTGGTGAAGTTCAGTGTGTGCGGTGCAAAGGAAACCTTGCCCATCAACGATTCCCAAACGCCGCAAAAACCTGAACCGACGGAATACTGAACACGCAAGGAAGCGCCGGTCGGGCCGCGGAAGACATTCGTATCGAAGTTTCGGCGTATTGTTGCGGCTCCCGAAGTGAAGGTGCCGCTGTCGCCGGAGAAGTGATTGAAAACGCTGTGGTTATCGAAATCTGCCAGCAGCAGTTCATTTCCCATGCAGTGTCCCAGCCCAAGGATCATCATGCCCATCAGCACCATCCCGTGTTTCACGGTGCGCAGCCACATCACGCGAGAAACCCCGGCTCAACTTGGCAGTCCGCGCTAGGTAGCGCAGTTTTCCCAACCTGCTGTGAGAACCGTCGTACAGCTTCAAAACACGGAATTCCCAAGCCCTTCGCCGTAGCACGCGCGCGGCGAAACAAAGCGCGGGTTCTCGGAAAGGGAGGGCGGAAGGGACTCGGCGAAGCGGACGGCATCAGTGTTTCTCCTGCGCGGGAGGCTGCGCAGCCTTGAGAGCCGAGAAATTCCCTTCCTCACAGCAAGCGACAAATCCCTCGGTGACGGTCTTCAATTCCTCCCAGCGCGCCCGAATCGATGTCGCTTCCTTGAGCGTGATTTGATTGTCGGATGCGGCCGTAGCAATCACTGCGAGCAGGTCGGCGAATTCCTGGACGATCTCGTTGGTGGCAGGAATCAGGAACGAGGGATGCGGCTTGTTGGTCTTTGGATTGAGGATGAAAAATCCTCCCGCGCGCTGGCAGATCCACTGGATCAACCGATGATCGTTCGTGCAGCGAAAGAGCGATTCCACCCGATCGAGCGGATTCACAGCGCCGCTCCCCGTGCCATCGTCGGGTTCGGCCCATTTGTAAATCATCGACATCGAAAGTCCGAGGTCGGCAGCCACCTGCTTTGCGCTGGTACGCTGAAGGACCTCCCGGAGCAGTTCGTGAGATTGCATGCAACCCACTGTGGAAAACGACATTTTGCTTGGCAAGGGAATAGTCCCAGTGCGCCGTGCCGCCTCGAATTGCCAGGACGATGTGGAAGGGCAGTGTGCCCACGGTGGATTCCTGCCAGAGGCCGGCACACATGAATTCGCCGTTGATTCCCAGCCTTGCTTGTCCGACGCAGCCAGGTTTTTGAATCGGCAACGCGCATCTGAGGTAAACGACTACCGCGACGACCCCCGAATCAGGGCTAGAGTTGGAGATGAACGCAACCCCGAGAACAGGTCCCCTGACGGCACACGATCGCGTCCGCCGTCACACGCGTGACGACGTCCAACGCCGGATCGATCGTCACCTTGAAAGCAGCATCCGATATCACGCCACCCAGTCGCGCGAGGTGATCAGTGCCCGGATCGAGGCGCTGAGCCGGGAGTGGGATATCGAGCGGGTCCTTGAAACGAACGCCTCGACCCTCGCATTGACGGGAGCCCTCCTGGGCCTGGCAGGATATCGCAAGGCGCTCCTGTTGACCTGTGGCGTCCTTGGCTTCCTGCTGCAGCACGCGATCTCGGGTTGGTGCCCGCCGCTGCCGATTCTGCGGCAGCTGGGATTGCGCACGCAGTCTGAAATTGACCGGGAGATATTCGCCCTCAGATTTTTGCGCGGGGATTTCGACAACGTTCCCGCGCAGCGCGACCAGGGTGAACCGCATCGATCCCAGGAGCTGATTCAATCCCTGTCCGCGTAATCCTAGTTCTTCGACCCAGGTTGGCC
The DNA here is from genome assembly GCA_035629175.1 of Verrucomicrobiia bacterium. NCBI lineage: Bacteria > Pseudomonadati > Verrucomicrobiota > Verrucomicrobiia > Verrucomicrobiia bacterium. Next base: position 94,119 of record DASPIL010000066.1, read on the forward strand.
GCTTTGGGCCTTCGTCCCGGAAGCCTTCTCGGCCTGTTCGAGCGAGCCGACGTTGAATACGTTCGTGTAACCCATGGCTCTGAGTTCCGTTTCAGCAATCCCGCTTCTGCGGCCAGTCCGGCAGTGCAGCAACAACGCCTGGCTTCTGTCCGGCACTTGCGCAGGCAGTTTGAACTTCAACGTATCCAACGGAATATGAATGGCGTTCGTGAGGTGCTTTGCGTTGTACTCGTCAATGGTCCGGACATCGATCAGCACCGCACCGTTGGTTAGATGGTGTCGCGCCTCTTCTGTTGGAATGATCGGGGCACTGTTCCCGCAGGCGGTTGTTGCGACTAAAAGTGCAAGCGCAATAAGAAAGGGATTCGTCATAGCTGGTTAACGTTACCACACACATCGTTCATCCGTGCAGCCCGCGGTTTCGGGAAAAAGGGAGGTATTCTAAATTTGCATTGCTTATTCAGCACGATTGCGGATTCAATACATCTGTTGCAACTCCGAGGGTTGCACTGAGCGATGCAACTGCTGCCGTCCATTTTCCGTTCCAGAAATCCGCAACCCATTCGCCGTCCGGATTTTGTTGAGACACAGGGCGGCTTGGCGTTGCAGATATGGGGCGAAGAAGGTTACTGGCACGTCGTCGACCACGAGTTTGCTGATGTTTTGGAGCAATTGGCGGAAGTACGCGACATCGAATTGTTGCTGGCGGGCCGGCCTGACTGGAGGCCGCACACACAGGCGATTCGAAGGCAGCTTGGTGTAATGCGCAAAGCAGGAATCGGGGGGCAGGCACCCAGACTCAATGCATCCGCCATTGAGAACGTGACGATCAATCTGACGATGGGATGCAATCTCCACTGCCGGTCCTGTTACGTGCCTGAGGACTTTCGAAGCGTCGCAACACGCATCAATCCGTCGCGCTCACTCGCGTTTCTCGACGATTTGCAGCCGTGTTTCAGCCCCAACGCCACGATCACGTTACTCGGCGGTGAGCCGTTCCTGCATCCCAGCGCGCTGCGCGAGATTGGCAGCTGGGCGCTTCAGCGGAATCTTCCCTGCAACGTCTCGACGAACGGAACGGTTCTCAACGATGCCATTTTGAAAATTCTCCAGGACATGCGACTGGATGTGCAGGTGTCACTCGATGGTGCCACGGCGCAGACGAACGATGCGATCCGCGGAGCCGGGACGTTTTCGAAAGCCACGGCAAGCGTGCGCCGCCTTGTTGAGGCTGGAATTCCGGTGACTTTGTGCATGGTCTGCTGTGAGCAGAATCTTTTGGAGATCGGCAGCTATTTTCATCTTGCCACCCGCCTCGGAGCGCGGGATGTCCGGTTCATCCCCTTGAAGAAACTTGGGACTTCATCCAAGGGATCGCTGAAACCTGCTTCGCAACTGGAAATCGTAAAGGCAATCTGTCGTGAACTGGATGAGGAACCCGCGTTTCGGCCGATGTGCCGCACGGATGTTTATTCCATCGTGAAAGCCATGCTGCGCGACAGTTCGCGTCGGACCACGTGCGGCACAGGCACGCAGACATTGCTGATCCACGCCGACGGCACCGTGTTTCCCTGCATCAATACAACGATTCCCACGCTGGCGTTGGGCAGCGTTCATGAAGGATCGCGGGAGGTTCTCGCCCGCGGCGCGGCATTCGGAGCTCGACTATCGCTCGATTCGGCGGCGCATCCGTGTCATGGCTGCAGCGTGAAGCGCTGGTGCCTTGCGGTTTGCCCAGGCGAAACGCTGCAGCGCGAAGGGAGTCTTGATCAGCCGCATTGGAATTGCACGACGCACGCAACACCATCCGGTTCGTGATGTGGCGATTAGCGCACGAAACGCAGTCCGTTGAGCAACACATAGCAAGGAGCCTGATATGAAAATCGTGACCTACAGCGAAGTGCCGGAAAAAAGTGGTCCCTACATCCATCTCGCCTATACATCCGCGAGCGCGCAATACCAGGTGCACGGCATGTTCGGATCCGGTGTGATGATGGGGATTCTTTACCTGTTTATCCTCGTAACTGCGACGGCTGCGAAAGTCCCAGCGAGTTTTCCCCGGGCGTGGCGATGGTTTTCAATCGTGTTTGTCACAATCACGATCAGCCTGCTCGTGTTTTCATTTTTCATCCCGACGTTCACTCGCGGCCGGTAGGTGCGCTGGGAGCCGCTGTCCCACGCGGACCAGAGGCGAGACTCGGGCGCGTTCTGCCGCAGGAGGAGCGTGGCGTTTACGCCGCTTCAGTGCGCGAACCCCGAAGGGCAATCAATTCACACGATTCGGAGCGCCCGTTGAGGCGACCTGAAGAGCCCGTGCTCCGCGGCAGCGTAGTATGAACCCTCCGTGCGCCAAAAGTAACTGTTACCCGGGAACCCTCCCTTTGAAGGGCTTCAGTGTTGTCAATCGTGAATACCACCGATACGTTGCAGCTGGACGATGAGTTCGGCCCAATTAATTTCCACGCTGGCCTCCAGTGGTTGCGAAGTGGCCTTCGACAATATCACCCGGCAACTTTATGCCACCGACGCATCGATTTATCAGGTTGAACCCGTTGCAGTTGCATTTCCCCGCGGCGTAAAACAGATCTGTTCTTTGTTCAAGGCGGCGGACGAAGCCGGCATTGGGATCATTCCCCGCGGAGCAGGCACAGGTCTGTCCGGAGGAGCAATCGGTGAGGGACTGATTGTAGATTTCGCGCGGCACAATCGCCAGATTCTCGCGCTGGATCTGGAACGGCGCACCGTTCGCGTCGAGGCTGGCGTCGTCCTGGATCAGCTCAACCACTTTCTCCGCGGATATAACCTGCGCTTTGGACCCGATGTAGCCACCGCTTCCCGCGCCACGATCGGCGGCATGATTGCCAACAACTCCAGCGGTTCCCATGCGCCTTTTTATGGCGTGACCGCTGATCACGTCGACGGCATGGATGTCGTGCTGTCGAGCGGCAAATACGCGAAGATCAGTGAATCTCACGACACGATGCCGCAACAGAGGGATCTTCTCGAAGACATTGTCCAATTGAATTCGCTGCTGATTGAGGAACGTTTTCCGCGAGGCCTCACAAAGCGGTGGCCGGGTTATCCACTGGATCGTTGCGTCCGAAACCCCAACAAGGTCCTGCAAGTGCTGTGCGGCAGCGAAGGCACGCTGGCGCACATCGTCTCTGCGGAACTCAAGCTTGTGCCGGTGCCGGATGAAAAAGGCCTGGTGTTGCTGTTCTTCAATTCGATCACGGAAGCGATGCAGGCTTCCGTTGAGTTGCTTCGCCTCGCGCCAGTGGCCATCGAGCATCTCGACCGGGTCCTGCTCGATGAGACTCGCGGGCAGCTTGAGTTTCAGGCCGCACGCGATCTTCTGGAACTTGACCGCGTCCCATGCGAATCGATCCTCGCCGTTGAATTCTTCGATCACGTCAGCGACAAGATCGCCTCGGTCCGCGCCCGTCACCCGAATGTTCGAATCAAAGCCATCCAAACGCAAGTGGGCGCCGATCTGTTCTGGGGCTTGCGTCGCGCGGGTTTGTCGTTGCTCACGGGCCGCAAAGGTGCCGCAAAGCCGGTGGCGGGAATCGAAGACGCCGCCGTGCTCCCTCAACACCTGCCCGGCTACGTGAGTTCGCTGCAAAAGATCCTGTCTGACATCGGCGTGACGGCTTCGTTCTACGGCCACGCAGCTTCGGGCCTGTTGCATGTTCGACCCGTCCTGAATCTGCGGGATCGCGACGACCTTCGGAAATTCCGTCACATCGCAAATGAAGTCGCCGCGCTCGTAAAACACTTCAAGGGTTCGCTGGCCGCCGAGCATGGTGTCGGCATCGCGCGAACGGAGTTCATGGCGGGCCAGGTGGGCGATGACATCCTGAACCTCATGCGTGAGATCAAGCAGTCGTTTGATCCGCACAACCTGATGAATCCGGGAAAGATCATCCCGGACGATCGCTACGAATTCGACGGCGACCTGCGCGCGAGACCTGGCCATGAAGTTCAACTGCCATTCACCCCTTTGCTGGCGTTTGCGGCCCGGGACGAATCAATCATCGCGAACCTCGAGCAATGCAACGGCTGTGGCGGGTGTCTCAAGGAAAAGCCGACGATGTGTCCCACGTACATCGCCTCAGGCGATGAAAGCCTGTCGACGCGGGGCCGCGCCAACTTGATTCGCGCGGCGCTCGAATTGCGCGGCCTTGCAAACGGCGATCCCCTGGTTTCGGCGGAATTGGAGACTGCGTTGTCGAGTTGTCTGGCGTGCAAGGCGTGCACTCACGAATGTCCATCAAACGTGAACATGGGGTTGATCAAAGCGGAATTGCAGTACGCGCGGATCCGCCGGCGCGGACTGTCCCTGCAGGAGCGCTTGTTCAGTTCCATCGATCTTCTCGGCAAGGCTGGCTGCCGCATTCCGCTTGTCGCGAACCAGTTCCTGGATTCTTCGATCATGCGCTTTCTCGGCGATCGCATTTTGGGAATCACGTCCGAGCGCAAACTGCCGCACTACACCCGCCAGCGATTCGATCATTGGTTTTGGAAACGAGCCAGGCCGGTCCCGACTCGCGGCCGCGTAATCCTTTGGGACGACACCTTTGTGCGTTATCACGAGCCGGGGATTGGAATGGCGGCGGTGAAGGTTCTGGAAACGGCCGGCTTCAGTGTTGATCTCGTTTCGGGCCGCAAGTGTTGCGGTCGTCCGGCGTTCAGCGTGGGCAATCTCGACGAGGCCATGCGCCTTGGCGCGCATAACCTGGCGCTTCTTGCGGGGGATGCGGATGCGGCGCCCATATTGTTCCTCGAACCGTCGTGTTACTCCATGTTCGTTGAGGAATATCGCGAATTGAAACTTCCCGGCGCCGAAGCAATCGGGCAGCGATGCTACATTTTTCAGGAGTTCATCGAAGCCCTGCTCACGCAGGAACCCTCTGCCTTGCCCTTCAACCACAACGCCGAGCGCGTGGTCATTCATGTCCATTGCCACTTAAAGTCGCGCCTGCATTCCGGCTACTTGCAACGGCTGATTGAACACTTGCCCCACCGTACGATCAACGTGCTGGATACCGGGTGTTGCGGAATGGCGGGAAGTTTCGGCGCGCTCAAGTCGAAGTACGAATTGTCGCTTAAAATCGCCGAGCCTTTGATCAAGGAGATCAAGGGACAACCTTTCGGAACGATCTTCGTCACGTCTGGCGCCAGCTGCCGCCATCAGGTTCTGCACCTCACGCCAATCAAGTCAAAGCACATGGCAGAGTTGCTGGCGGACGCGCTGGAGTGATCGTGCGAACGAAACGTTCGCGGGCTACTTGAGACGGGGGAAGAACGCGTGTGCCGTGCTGCAGGTCATTTCGCTGAGTTCCTCGAGAGAGCATCCTTTGGCCTGCGCAACCGCTTCCGAAAGTTCCTTCACGTATGCGGGTTCACAGCGCTTTCCACGATACGGAACTGGAGCCAGGAACGGCGAATCAGTTTCCAGCATGAATTTTCCGGGAGGCGTCGCCGCAATGGCGTCCCGCACGTTTTGGCCGTTCTTGAATGTCGCGATTCCCGTGAAACTGACGATCGAATTCAATGCCAGAATCCGGTTCAGGGTGGAGATTTCGCCAGCAAAGCAATGGAAAACGCCGCGCACGCGATCGCCAAATGGTTGCAGCAGCGACAAGGTGTCTTCCACGCAATCGCCGCGCTGGTGAATGACGCAGTTCAATCCTGTCTCCACGGCAACCTCCAGATGCTGCCGGAAAAGCTCAGCCTGCCGCTGCTTGTAACGCGCGTCGTCCTCAACGCTGCCCCCCGCCTGTGTGCTCGGGAGGCGATAATAATCGAGGCCGGTTTCTCCCAGCGCCACGACCTTCGGATTCGCTGACAGCGTTCGCAGTTCGCCGCGAATATCCTGCGGGGCTTCAAGGGCATCTGAGGGATGCCACCCAATCACGGCGTAGACGCACTCGAATTGTTCTGCAAGCGACACCGCGCGGCGGCTGCTTTCCAGGTTCGTTCCAATCGACAGGATCCGATGAATGCCCGCTGCCTGTGCGCGCTCCACCACCTGCGGGAGTTCAGCGGCGAAATCGGGATAATCGAGGTGTGCGTGAGTGTCGTAGAAAATCGGCATGCCGAAACGCGAGGTCTATTTCGCCGCGGGCGTGAGATCCTTCACGAGCTGCTCGTAACTTGCGGCAGCCTCTTTCTTGCCCAGCCGATTCGCAAGCTGGGCAAGTTTGCGGTAGACGTCGATCATGCCGGGATAATCCCGGTTTTCCTCACGGATGGGCGAAAGCGCATCGACCGCATCCTGGAATCGTTCGAGTTCCGTCAGCTTGTCCGCAAGCGCGAGGCGGATGCGCAGGCGCTGCTCGGGTGAGGGATTGAGCTTGAGCGCGCGGTCCCACATTTCAGCTGCCGATGAAGGCTTGCCACCGACGGAATACATGTCCGCGAGTTTTTCCGTAAGCACCGGGCTTTCCTTCGTGAGCGGAACCTGCTCCAGGAAATACATCATTTGCGGCAGCGGCTGGTTGCGGGCGAGGTTGAGATTCACGAGCCGCAGGAACGACCACTCAAGCCACTTGCTTTTCGACGCGGCAAGTTCCTCATGGAGCTTTTGGGGCGGGTGCGCCATGGGGCGGTAAAGGGGATCGCCAACAACCGTGGTCATCCACGAGAGCATGGTTTGAGAGGCATACGCTGACTGCGCGAAGTTGAATCCGTGAAATAGAAAGCGCCCTGCGAACACCGCGATATCCGGCGTGCCGCCAAGATACGGTTCCGTGACCGAACCCATCGATACCGTTGCACCCTTTGCGAGCAACGGTCCCACCCAGTGCCTGGTGGTGGAGCGAATGTTTGCAGCGCTGTAGGAATGCAGGTGATACGCAAACGCACCGGGCATGAACTCCACGTTTTCGCGCGTGAACGGGCCGGAAACATCGTTGTTATACCAGCCCGCATAGAACGCAATCTGGCTCATTGGAAACGTCGCGGGGAAAGCCCACGAATTGCTTTCCACAATTGTTTCAAATCCAGTGTGGCGGCAGATTTCTGCCGCTCCGCGCATCCACGCATCGCCCACCGCATAATTGGAATCGGAAATGTTGCGAATGTCGATGTAGGCGCGGCCCCACAGCCCATTTGCTTCAGCCTGGAGCGCCTTGTCCACCAGGCCCTTCGCAATTTCCGCAGTCGGCCCGTCAAGCCGCGTTACCATCAACAGCCCGTTGGTCGCGGCAAAACGCGCCTCGTTCGTGGCGCCGTACAATGGATTGGGCAGCGGGCCGGTCAGGCCGATGCGCGACTCGAGCACCGGCAGCAGCGACAATTCGCTGTCGACAGCGGCTTCATTGCGGCGCAACTCCGCCTGCACCGACAGGGTGTGTTTTTCCTTGAGGCCTTCCTCGGGTTTGATCCGAAACGGCACGCCGTAACAGAGCACGGCGTAATTAATCTTTGATTCCGACGGCTTCCAGATCACGCGTGAGGCTTCGTTGCTGTTTCCGCGAATAATTTCTGAACGAATCCGCCAAAGTTTCAGATCCGCGATTTTCTTCGCGAGCGGCTTCTCCAGTTTGTCGCGATATTCGTTGCGACTGATGTCGTTCTCGGTCGTGAGACTGAAACCGAACACCTGGCTGGCCGGAACCTTCCGCGCCTTCGCGTAATGCTCGGCAACCTCCTTGGACTCGGGAACCTGGGTGTTGTAGACGACGATGACCTGGTCGCCTGGATTTTCAGCGGCGCTCGCGAATGCGGCGAGTCCAATGGCCGCCGCTGCGAGAAGATTTCCTGGCAGCGATTTCGAAATAAACAACTTCGATCTGTTTGCCCAAATATGTTTGCTCATGATACAGGTCCGCTTCGATGGTGCGTCGCGCAGTGTCCACGTGGAATTGACGCGAACATACACACGCAAACGATTTATTCCAAATCGATCTTCAAGCCATCCCAGGCAAAATGAACTCCCGCCGGCAGCTCTGCCTGGGCGACGTCGTGATCGTAATCGTGCGTCAGATGCGTGAACCACGTCTGTGCCGCGCCAATCCTGCGAGCCGCCGTGAGGGCCTCGTCGAGGCACATGTGCGTGGGATGCGGCTTGTAGCGCAAGGCGTCCAGGACTGCCACGTCCGCGCCACGCGCCGCCTCGAGAGCCGCGGGCGGGATCTCCTTGCAATCGCTGTAGTAGGCCAGCCGCTTGCGCCCGTTTTGCAGAAAAACGTAGCCATTCGTCATCAGGCTTCCATGCGGCAGGGAAAACGGGTGGATTTCCAAATCGCCCAGCTTGAACGGCCCGTCAACGATGTGCGGTTCAGGCATGAAATATCCCTTGGGCCATGGACCGTCGTGGAACGCATACAGGAAAACTCGTTTCAACACGTCCATCGTCTGCTGGTTTGCATAGATCGGCAGCGGCACACCGCCGCGCAGATCACAAAATCTCCGGCAATCGTCCAGTCCCATCATGTGGTCGGCATGCGGATGCGTGAACACAACGGCGTCGAGCCACCCAATCTTCTCCCGCAGGCATTGAATGCGAAATTCCGGGGGAGTGTCCACGACCAGCTTTACGTGCTCGGTGGCCACGTAAATGGCGGGGCGTGTTCGATGATTCTTCGGGTTTGCGAGAAACTCCGGCGGGTAATCAAGCCCGATGATGGGCACGCCCTGCGACGTTCCCGAGCCGAGGAAAGTGAACGAGAAAGCCATGGTCAACGGAGCTCGTCGAACACACAGCAACGTTCATGTCGTCCCCGAGCGGAATGGGTTGAGTAAATGCGTGCCGAATCCAGGAGTTCGCCGCCCCGCGGCTTTTTCAAATTCTCTTTGCTCAACAAGTTCATATTGGCTCAAACTCAATTCAGCGACTCTAGCCATGTTAACTGTGCTGCGCATTAAAAACCTCGCCCTGGTGGCGGATCTCACGCTGGAACTGCAGCCCGGCTACAACGTGATCACGGGCGAGACTGGCGCAGGCAAATCAATCATCATCGGCGCCCTCAATCTCGTCCTCGGCCAGCGCGCCGATCGAACGCTCATCCGCAGCGGCAGCGACAGTTGTTCGGTCGAAGCCGTGTTCGATGTCCGCGGCTTGAAATCCCCGCTTGCCCAGTTTCTCTCCGACAACGGCCTGGAGCCTTGCGACGACGAGCAACTCGTGCTGAAACGAACCTTCAGCGCCGCGGGATCGAACCGCCAGTTTGTCAACGGTTCACCCGCCACGTTGAGCGCCCTCGCTGGAATTGGAGAATGGCTCGTCGACATGCACGGCCCGCATGATCACCAATCGCTGCTGCATCCTTCGAACCAGTTGCGGATACTCGACGCCTTTGGCGGGCTTGCTGCAGATCGCGCTGCGTTCGCCGAGCTCGTCACACGTCGTGCAACGATCGAGAATGCCAAGGCATCCTTGATTGTTGACGAACGCACATACGCGCAACAACTCGATCTCCTGCGATTCCAGGCGAACGAGATTTCAGCGGCGCGGCTGCAGCCGGGTGACGACGTCTCGATCGAGGAAGAATACCAGCGCGCCAGCAACGCCGCGCGATTGCTGCAACTCACCCAGGCCGCGCTGGATGTGCTGGCCGAGAACGAGGATTCATTGCTGACGCAGGCCGGCGCCGTCGGACGTACGCTGAACGAGCTCCAACGGGTCGATTCCGCCGCATCCTCGCTTGTGGCACAGCACGAAGCGGCTGTCGGTTCGTTGCACGAGCTGCAGGCGGAATTATCGCACTACCTGGATAAACTCGACCTTGACCCTGAACGGCTGCAGCAGCTCGAGGAACGCATCAACCTGCTGCACTCGCTCAAGCGGAAATATGGCGGGAGCGTGGCTGATGTGATTGCGTTCGGCCACGAGGCTGCCCAGAAGCTTCGAACGTTGGAACAACGCGATGAGGAACTCGCGCGATTGAATGCCCAGTTGGAGAAACTGGATGCGGAACTTGCAAAAGCCGGCAACGCCTTGTCTGCGAAGCGCCGCAGCGTCATTCCAAAATTGAGCAAAGCCGTAAGCCAGCAGTTGAGCGATCTCGGATTCAAGCAAAGCCGCTTGAACGTGGCTCTCACGGGCGATGCCGCCGCGGGCAGGATCGCGGCGGGAACGATGCGCTGGAAATCCGACGGATTGGACGAGATCGAATTTCAATTCGCGCCGAATCCCGGCGAGCCCGCCAAGCCGCTGCGCGCGATCGCGTCGTCGGGCGAACTCGCGCGCGTCATGCTCGCGCTGAAAACCGTGCTGGCGGCGGAAGACGAAATTCCCGTGCTCGTGTTTGACGAGGTGGATGCGAACGTGGGCGGGGAGACGGCGCACGTTGTCGGCGACAAGATGCGGCAGATCGCGAAAAAACGTCAGGTTCTTTGCATCACGCATCTCCCGCAGGTGGCCGCGACTGCGGCGGCGCATTACGTGGTGAGCAAGCAGACAAGGGACGGCCGCACGATTTCTGAGATCCGGTCGCTGGAGAAAAAGGAACGTGTGGCGGAGTTGTCGCGAATGCTGGGCGGCCAAACCGACGCGGCCCGCAAACATGCTGAAGCGTTGTTGCGGGAAAGTCATTAATCCACCGTCCACCATGGACAACGGACAGTGATCCGCCACAAAGAATTCAAGGACGATCGCTGTATCTGTTTGACACAGTGCGGTTTAGCAACATCCTACACGCAACCACTCCACTGAAGCCGTTGTATTTTGAACATGGGCGTTGTATGGATGCGAATGTCAGCGATGCTGACGCTGCTGAGTCTCAATCACTTCTCCACGGCGCTGTCCGCTGAACCCGCAGGATCACCGGAACAGGGCAGTATCACCGCTTACAAGCGGATGAGCCTTGAAGAGTTGATGAACATGGACGTCACCTCCGTCTCGAGGAGGGCTGAACCTTACACACACGCACCGGCCGCGATCCAGGTCGTGACAAGCGAGGATATCCGCCGTTCCGGCGCGACGAGCATTCCCGAGGCATTGCGTCTCGCGGATAATCTTCATGTCGCCCAGAAAAACGCCCACGACTGGGCAATCAGCGCCCGCGGATTCAACACCGAGCTCGCCAACAAGATGTTGGTGTTGATCGACGGCCGCGCCGTCTACACCCCGCTCTTCTCCGGCGTCTTCTGGGATCGACAGGATTACCTGCTCGAGGATCTGGATCGAATCGAAGTGATCAGCGGCCCCGGCGGCACGCTCTGGGGCGCTAACGCGGTGAACGGCGTGATTAATATTATCACCAAAGGTTCGAAGGAAACGCAGGGCCTCTACATTGAGGGAGGCGGCGGAACCCAGCCCCGCGGATTTGGCGGTGTCCGCTACGGAACGATGATCTCTTCCAATACAGCGTTGCGCGTGTATGGAAAGTATTTCGATCGCGACAACGAAGAATTCATCGGCGGATCCAAAGCAAATGATTCCTGGTGGATGGGGCAGGGCGGCTTTCGCGCTGATTCCGAATTTTCAGATGGAAACACATTCACGTTGCAGGGCGATTACTACGGCGGCGAGGAACGGATCACCACCGGCGGGGACGCTGAGGTAAGCGGCGGGAACATTCTCGGTCGATGGACGCGGCAGTTTTCGGACGAATCCGACATGCGGCTCCAGTTGTACTACGACAAAACCTATCTGTCGCTTCCCGTGCCTGCATCAGTTGCGAACGGCGTCGAGCTTGCCCCGGCGGGAACGCTTGTGGACACACTCGATACATACGACATCGATTTCCAGCATCGCTTTTCCGTATTGGAACGAAACCGCCTGGTGTGGGGGATTGGGTATCGCTTCACCCACAACGAGGCCGACAACGCGCCTGCACTGGCTTTTCTCCCTGCAGAGTTGGAGCGCAGTTTGTTCAGTGGATTTATTCAGGACGAAATTCGGGTGCTGGAAAACGTTTTCATCACTTTGGGGACGAAGATCGAGCACAACGATTACACGGGATTCGAGTTCGAACCCAACGTTCGCGCGCAGTGGAACGTCGCATCCAACCACATGATCTGGGCGGCGGTTTCGCGCGCGGTTCGCACCCCTTCGCGTGTGGAACGGCACGAACGGCTTCCCACGCCAAACCTGTCGCCGGTCATCGAGAACCTCCTGGTCGGCAACGGCGGCTTCGATTCTGAGTCGGTTCTCGCGTATGAAATTGGCTACAGGTCGCAGCTGCATCCGCGGTTGTTCACGTCTGTGTCGGCGTTCTACAACGACTACGACGATCTGCGCAGCACGAGTCCGAGTCCGCCGCCTGCACCGCTTGGCTTCCCCTTCATGTTCCGCAACGATCTGGAGGGCGAGACGTATGGGGTTGAGTTCAGCCTGACGTATCAAGTTCTGGATTGGTGGCGCGTTCGCGGCGGCTACACATTTCTGGGTGAGGACATTCGGCTCAAGGATGGGCGGGTGGACATCAACAACGCGCTCAACGAAACGGCTGATTCGCGGCATCGGTGGTCGCTGCGATCGTCGATGGATTTTGGGCACGACGTTGAACTGGATGCTGGCCTGCGGTGGGTGGACACCTTGCGTTTCAACAACAACGGAACGGCGGGTGAGGTCTCAGATTACCTGGAACTGGAAGTGCGTCTTGCTTGGCGGCCGACCGAGCATCTGGAGCTTTCGATTGCTGGCCAGAATCTTTTACATGAGCGGCACGCCGAGTATGCGACATCAAATCCAGCTGCCCGCGAAGAAATCACCCGGAGCATCTACGCGAAGGTAGCATTGGACTTCTGACCAGCGATACGACCCGCCACATCGGGGAGGGCATTGGGCATTAACGCCAGCGCGAATGGCAAGAGAGGCAGAGAAGGCACGAAGCGCAAAACGGGAGAACCACGAAAAACACGAACCACACGAAAAAGGCGACGTCAGGAACCTCACGCTAACGGGGCAAGGGTCGCGAAGGTGGCAGAGAAGACAAGAAGACCTCTTGTGTCACCGTTTTGCCGTTTCAGTGTTTTCCCGCCGAGTCAACCGTCAGACCCAGCAGTCGGCGCGTATGGACGCTTGGAGTCCAGCCTTCAGGCTGTTTTCCGGACACCCTGAAGGGTGCACACCCAGCGCATGGTGTCCACGCTTTAGCGTGTCCCAATCTCACACCTCCGCAGCGTTCCCTAAACGAGTGGCTTCTCTGGTGTCGCCACGGCAAGTAGCTGGGGAGAAAGCCTTGCTACAATTTGAATACCGAAACTTGGCCCATGGCGCGATTTTTGATGCCGCTTATTGATGCATACGGTTTCATCTGAGTTCGGAAATGCCCGGTGTCTGCAAGAGATTCGCCCTCGTATGGACTCGAAAACACCGCTGAAAAATCGCTCCATGGACCAAATTCTGAACAGAATCCATCGTAAGAATCTGATTCGCAGAATCTTGCTGTGGCGACACCAGAAGAAGAAATGTCCTACGCGAAGGTAGCATTGGACTTCTGACCAGCGATACGACCCGCCACATGGAGGAAGGCATTGGGCATTAACGCCAGCGAATGGCAAGAGAGCCGGAGAGAAGGCACGAAGCATAAAACGGAGAACCACGAAAAACACGAACCACACGAAAAAGGCGACGTCAGGAACCTCACGCTAACGGGGCAAGGGTCGCGAAGGTGGCAGAGAACACAAGAAGACCTCTTGTGTCACCGTTTTGCCGTTCAGTGTTTTCCCGCCGAGTCAACCGTCAGACCCAGCAGTCGGCGCATATGGATGCTTGGAGTCCAGCCTTCAGGCTGTTTTTCGGACACCCTGAAGGGTGCACACCCAGCGTACGGTGTCCACGCTTTAGCCCGACTTCCGCTATTCGGGTATGTGTGAACTCGCTGAAATGCGCCATTGAAGAACGGCATCGAACGGCGTGAGATCGGTAAAAACCCGATAAACACTCCAACAATCAGGACTGCCTCGTTTTCCGCACGGTAACTCAAGCGGCTGTATAAACACTCGCCTCGCGCTCGGGATAGCTCTCGTAAATGTGCTCGAAGAGGGCGGAGCACTTTTGCTGGTAGAGCGGCTTGTCGTAGGCGCGTGGCAGTCCGGTATCGAGCACGTCCTCGATGGCGAGCTTCAGCTGAGATCGCGCGGATGACTTCTGACGCCAGTTGAGCACCAGCAAAGACTTCAACCGGTTCAGCAGTTCGCGGGAAACCTTCTTCACCTCGGCACGTTCCTCGGCGCTCAGGTCCGGGGCTGGACGCGTGAGGATGTCGAAGATGACCAGTTCCTCTTCGCTCATGTTCTCGCGCACATGGCGTTGCTGTTCATCCGTCAGACTGCGGCTCAATTTGAGCAATTCCTCGAACAACTGTTCGATGTTGCGGCTGCCGGCATTGTAGGACTCGATTAATTCTTCAAACTTTTCGGCGAAATTGGCGCGCGTCTGATTCAGGCGAATCAATTTTTCCAACATTGCCCTTATCGCCGCCTTCAAAACTTCAAGGTCCGTGTTCTTGTGTTTGGATTCCTTGAAGCGCCGCGCGAGCGCCTCGAAATCAATCTTCGACAGGTCCATCACCGGAGCGGGCTTCTCGGGCATGTCCACGCCCCTGATTGAGGCATCAAGCAACTTGGCAATGTCGCCCAGAACCGCGGTAATGTCCGCCGGGTTCGGGTTCTGCTTCGCGCGGATGGCATCGGCAATGGCATTGAGGCAGGTGACGCGCGCCGCAAACTCCAGCGCCGCCGGATCGGGCTTCACTGCGCTGTAAAGCGTGTTCACGATGCGCTCGTGACCGAAGAACTTCCGCCGCAATGGGTCGGGTGAAATCAACGCGTTGACCGCGTCGTCAATCCGCTGCAAACGCTCCATGCAACCTGAAGCGAGTTGTTCGATGGCCGGAAGAATCACCTGGTGCGTTGCGCAGAATGCGGTCGCGTCATCCACCGCTTTGCGCAGGTCTGCGACCAGCTTCGCTTTGTTGCGCACCGGATTCCTGCCACCCTTGCCAGCGCCGTAAATGGCGAGCGCCTTTTCCAGCGACGCGAAGACGTTCGCGTAATCCACGATCATGCCGCTGTGCTTGCCGGGAAAGACCCGGTTCGCCCGGGCGATGGTCTGCATCAATGTGTGATTCCGCATCGGCTTGTCGAGATACACGGCCGAACAACTTGGCGCGTCGAAACCGGTCAGCCACATCGCACAAACAAAAACGAGCCGCAGCGGGTCTTCAGGGTCCTTAAACTTCTCGTCCAGCGGCGGCTGGGAGTCATTCATTCTCTGGCGATGCGGAACGATGTTCAAACCGTGTTTTCGCATCTGCTCAATTTCGTTCTGACCAGGGGAAACAATCAGCGCCATGTCCGTTGAATCCAGCACTTCGAGCTGACGCTGAAATTCTTGAATCTTCTGAGGATCGTAGGTGCCGAAGCGTGTTAGCCCCGTTTTCGAGGCCTTCGGATATACCGTCAGCTTCTGAATCTCCTTCCGCACCCGCTCGCGTTCTGCTGCCCAATGCTTCTGCACCTTGTCGTGCATTTTGAGCGCGGTGGCCTTGTCAATGGACACCACGATCGCCTTGCCGATGAAGCCGCGCCCGAGGAAATGCCGCACGATGTCCTGGGCCACCGTCTCCAGCCGGTCATCGCGCGTGAGGATGTGGTATTGCTTGCTCAATTCTCGTTCGAGCTTCGCCTCCTGCTCTGGGTCGAGTTCCGCCGCCTCAATAAGGTTGTAGATGTCCTCGTTCAGGTCCGGGTTCACGAGCTGCAACTCCGGCGTGCGGTTCTCGTAGAAGAGCGGCACGGTCGCGCCGTCCTCGACCGATTGCTGGAAGTCGTAGATGGAAACGTAATCACCGAACACCTCTTTGGTGCGTTCCTCACCGGCGATGAGCGGCGTGCCCGTGAAGGCGAGAAACATTGCCTTGGGCAAGGCCGCGCGCATGTTCAACGCCAGCGTGTCGTATTGACTGCGATGCGCTTCGTCCGTCAAAACTATGACATCCGAACGCTCATTCAGCATCTCTGCTGAACCGAACTTTTGAATCAGCGTGAACACATACCGTTCGTTACCCCGCAACAGAGCCTTCAAATGCTCCCGGCTTTCCGCATGGCAAAGTGCCGCGTCCGAGACCGCACCCGTAGCGGCGAACGTCTTGGCGATCTGGTCGTCCAGTTCCACGCGGTCGGTCACGACCACGAACGTCCAGTTGCCCGCCACCTTGCGCAGCACCTTCTGCGCGAAGAACACCATCGAGAAGGATTTCCCCGAACCTTGGGTATGCCAGAAGACACCCACGCCGTTCGGATGTAGCGGCGGCCTTCCCAGCCTGCCGTAGAGCCGGGCATCCTGCCCGGCGGCGTCCGCGTTCGATAGTGCCAGCGCGTTGGATTGTTCGACGACCTTTCCGGGTGGCAAGATGCCACCCTCTACGGCAGGCAGGATGCCTGCCGCCAGTGCGCTTGGGATACAACGCACATCGCAGGGTGAGAGTCCCTGTCTGGCGGCGCTTCCCGCCAGAGACTGAAGGTAACTGCGGTTCAGAAATGAACCGTGGAGAGCAACTGGAAGTAAACGGATAGTCCGTAGAGCAGAGGGACAATAGAGTTCCTCGACACAAACTCGATTCGGCTTCATGCGATTGACGAGACTGCTAGCAACGAACGAAGTCCAAAGAACCGCCGATAGCCGACAAGGCGAATCGGGGGCCAAGCCCGCCCGGATCAGGAAGCATTGCCGGAAGACGGGGGCGCATGGGGTGGTTGGAGACGGAATGTCCAGAAGCGTGCGTTGGGTAACCAAGGAGAACTGCGCCGGCGGGAGTGGCGCAGAAGTCAGAGTCCCCGTAGTAGCGACGAAGCGGCTAATCACCGTGGAGCAAAGGGGGGCAGGAAGGTGGAAGCGTGAGTGACACACCCAAGCAACTAAACCTGCCGGGAGTGCCAGAGGCTAAACAAGGCAGAGAGGTCCCGGAGAAATGGGGATGGACCGAAGCAAGCGTGTGGAACGAACGCATGTTGGCAACCCTCGAAAGAGGAATCAAAGGAGGCAAATGGTTCAGCCTGATAGATAAGGTCTGGAAAACGGAAAACCTGCAGAGCGCGGCGGTGAAAGTCGCCAAGGGCAAAAGCCGAAAGAAACCTGATGGCCGCAAGTGCCACGAGTATCTTGAGCGATGCCCCAAGCGACTGCCCGAGCTGCAGGAACTGCTCAAAACCAACCAGTACCAGCCACAGCCTGTGCAGAGGGTATGGATTGAGAAACCCGGCAGCACCGAGTTGAGACCGCTGGGCGTGCCCCAGGTCGAAGACCGGGTGGTGCAGATGGCTCTGCGCAACGTGCTTGAACCGATATTCGAACACACGTTCGCCGAGCGCAGTTACGGGTTTCGACCGCGGCGAGGAGCAAAGGACGCGTTGAGACAGATTCAAAAACTGCTCAACGCGGGCAAACACTGGGTGGTGGACGCCGACATCAAAGGCTACTTCGACAACATTCCGCAGGACAAACTGCTGCAAGCCGTTGAACAGCATGTCAGCGATGGCAAGGTGCTGGAATTGCTCCAGCGCTTTCTCAAGCAAGGCGTGATGGAAAGCGGCAAAGGGTGGAGTCCAACGGACAGCGGCACACCGCAAGGGGCAATCATTAGTCCAATGCTGGCCAACATTTATCTGAACCCGCTCGACCATCTGATGGCGGGCAGCGGCTACGAAATGGTGCGCTACGCAGACGACTTTGTGATCCTATGCGCAAACCGCGAAGAGGCCGAGGCGGCAATGGGACAAATCAGAGCATGGATGGATGGGGCGGGACTGACGCTGCATCCGACCAAGACCCGCATAGTGGATGCGACGCAGCGAGGCGGATTCGACTTTCTGGGATACCACTTTGAGCGAGGCTATCGGTGGCCGCGCAAGAAGAGCCTGGACAAGTTCAAGGACGCCATACGGGCCAAAACCCTGCGGCTGCGAAGCGGATCGATGCGGGAAATCACCGAGGACATCAACCGGACACTGCGAGGCTGGTTTGCGTATTTCAAGCACGGCCTGCGCAATATCTACCCGCCGCTGGACAGTTGGATACGGCAACGACTGCGCACGATCCTGCGACGGCGGCACAAAGGGACGGGACGCGCTCGAGGGCGCGACCATCAACGCTGGCCAAATGTTTACTTCGCGGAACTTGGGCTGATCTCCCTGGCCACAGCCCGAGCCGAAGCGAGCCAACTCCGGACAGGAACCACTAAACGGAAAGCCGGATGCGGGAAATCCGCCCGTCCGGTTTGGAGGGAGGGGCGAGGTTAATCCCTCGCTCCTACCCCTATC